>CAMFIW010000428.1 GCA_945952355.1 uncultured Phenylobacterium sp.
TCTCCCACGTGAAGAGCCCGCGCATCCTCGACTTCATGCAGGAACTGCCCCGCCACCCGACGGGGAAGCTCTACAAGCGCCTGATCCGCGACGCCTATTGGGGCAAGGAAGGCTCGCGGATCGTCTGATCCGCAATCCGCTTGGCGATATGGGGATGTGCGGCTACGCTCTCCCCATGACCCGCCTCGTCGCCAATATCGCGATCGTAGCTAGCCCCTCCCCGGGGCCGGGTCGGCGCGCGCCTCTCTAGGCGTCCGCCTCTCCCGATCCCCGCCTGCGCGGCTGGATCGGCGAGACCCTCCCTCCATCCGCGCCCCTTCCGCAGATGGAGCTTCCGATGACCCAACCCGACTGGTGGTATGACGACCTCAAGCAGGTCGGCCTCGACTTCGAAGACCCCGCCGAGGTCCAGACCTACGACGACCGCCAACGCGGCTCGGCCGCCGCCGACCGCATGCTGCTCCTGCGGCTGGGCGTGAACCGCCAGGCCGCCGTGGCCGACATCGGCTGCGGCACGGGCCTCCTCGCCTGCGAGGCCGCCCGCATCGCCCGCTCCGTCCGCGCCATCGACGTCTCGGCCCGGATGCTGTCCCACGCCCGGGCCCGCGCCGCCGACATCGGCCTGGCCAACATCGCCTTCGAGCGCGCCGGCTTCCTGACCTTCGCCGCCTCCGGCGACCTCGACCTGATCGTCACCAAGGCCGCCCTGCACCATCTGCCCGACATGTGGAAGGCCGTCGCCTTCACCCGTATGCGCGACGCCCTGAAGCCCGGCGGCCGCATCTATGTGCGCGACGTGGCCTTCTCCGGCCGCCCGGACGACCTGCCGCTCGCGGTCGAAAGCTGGATCGGCTGGATGACGCGGGAAACCGGCTACACCCGCGAGGACGTCGCCTGCCATGTCCGCGAGGAGCACTCGACCTTCGCCTGGGTCATCACCCGCATGATCGAGGACGCCGGCTTCCGGTTGCTCGAACACACGCACGAAGGCGTCTATGGGACCTGGCTCGCCGAGGCCGTCGCATGAGGGCTATGCGCGCCGGCCCGCACTCGGTCTAGAATGGCGGCCATACCGCATATTCTAAATTCGGAGCGCATTCGTGAAGCAGCTTTTCAACGTCGAAGGCAAGGTCGTCCTGGTCACGGGGGGCAGCCGCGGGATCGGCGAGATGATCGCCCGCGGCTTCGTGGAGAACGGCGCCAAGGTCTACATCTCCTCGCGCAAGGCCAATGTCTGCGACGGCCTGGCCGAGGAGCTGTCCAAGTACGGGACCTGCATCTCCCTGCCCTTCGACCTCGGCGGCATGACCGGCATCCAGGGCCTGGCCGCCGCCATCGCCGAACGTGAGCCCAAGCTCGACGTGCTGGTGAACAACGCCGGCGCAACCTGGGGCGCGCCGATCGACGAGTTCCCCGAGGACGGCTGGGACAAGACCGTCGACCTGAATGTGAAGTCGGTCTTCTTCCTGACCCAGAAGCTGCTGCCCCAGCTGCGCGCCGCCGCCACCCACGAGAACCCCAGCCGGGTGATCAACATCGCCTCGGTGAACGGCATCGAGCCTCCGGGCCTGGAGACCTACGCCTATTCCACCTCCAAGGCCGGCTGCATCATGCTGACCCGCCACCTCGCCAAGCGCCTGGCCCCCGAGCACATCCTGGTCAACGCCATCGCGCCGGGCCCCTTCCAGAGCCACATGATGGCCGCCACCCTGGCCCGCGCCGGCGACGCCATCGCCAAGTCCAATCCCCGCGGCCGCATCGGCACGCCCGAGGACATCGCCGGCGTGGCGATCTTCCTCTCCAGCCGCGCCAGCGCCTACACCACCGGCGCCGTCGTCCCCTGCGACGGCGGCTCGGCCGAGGTCTAGTCCGAACTCAACGGGTGCGGCCGACGATGATCGACCGCACCCTTTCTCGGAACTCCGCGCGATCGGGCGCGCCCAGGGGCTCGGCCTCCAGATTGGCCGCCGCGATCATCAGGACGGCGCGGGCTGCGGCGTCTCGCGGCGAATGGCCCATTTCCTCCAGCGCCTCGGCGAAAAAGGCCATCAGGGCGGCGTCCAGCGCCTGCACCGCGGCCAGCGCCCGCGCGTCGCTGCGCGCCCAGGCCCGCATGGCGAGCATCAGCCGGGTCAGGTCATGGCTCGCCGCGAACCTCGAGGTCGCCATGAGCCGCTCATGCGCCGTCGGCGCCTGAGCACGGATCTCCGCCAGGTTCCGGGTCAGTTGCTCGCCGGCGTAGTAAGCCGCCAACTCGCCCAGGTACGCATCGAAGTCCTTGAAGTGGTGGTAGAAACTGCCCGTCGAGATGTCGAGCGACTGCGCCAGGGCGCGTAGGCGCAGCGCCCGCAGCCCCTCGGTACGCAGCATCCGTTGGCCCGCCTCCAGCCAGTCCCGCCGCGTCAGGTCCTCGGTCGCTTCGGCCATCGCTCCACCACCTCGTCGCCAATTCCATGCTCAACATAACATATGTTATGTACGGGGAAACAGGAGCGCCTCCATGACCTCGACCGCCACCTCATCGCCTGCCGATTGGTCCGCCTGGGCCGACGCCTTCGCTGGCCGCCTCGCCGAGCGCGCCCGCGAGGCGGAAGTGAATCGCCGCTTGCCAGAGGCGACCTTGGACGAAGCCCAACCCTTCTTTTCCATGCTGGTCCCGGCCAGCCTGGGCGGGCATGGCGCGGGCTTCGCGGCGTTCCTCGACGTGGTGCGCCGACTGAGCCAGGGTTGCGCCTCCAGCGGCTGGACCCTGTCCTTCCTCGCCCTGCACGCCTGGCTGCTCTGCAAGTTCGACCCCGCCCTTCAGGCGGAGCTGTTCGACGGCGGCGCCATGCCCCTGGCGCCCGCGCCGCTCGCCCCGACGGGCAGGGCGGTCAAGGTCGAGGGCGGCTATCGGGTCAACGGCCGATGGGAATGGGCGACGGGCGTCAATCACGCGGAATGGGCCATGGTGAACGCCATCGAGCCCGACGCCATGGGCCCCCGCTTCTGTGTCATGCCCCTGTCCGACATGACCGTGGAGGACGTCTGGCGGACCGCCGGCATGTCCGCCACCGGCAGCAACACCATCGCCGCGGACGATGTCTTCGTGCCCGAGCACCGGACGGTGGCGGCAGTCCTTCTGAAACTCGCGCCCTCGCCCGGCGAGCTCGCCCACGCCGGGACGACCGTGGTCTACCCGATGACCGCCACCCTGGGGCTCGTCGCCGCCACGCCCGCCCTCGGCGCCGCCGAAGCCGCCCTGGCCGACTTCACGACACGCATGTCCGCCAAGCTCCAAGCCTACAGCGGCGCGCGGCAGGGCGATCTGCCTGTCACTCATCTGCGCCTGGGCGAGGCCATCGCCACCGTCCGCGCCGCGCGCCTGATCTGGGAGGACGCGACCCGCCTGCTCGAGCGTGACGGCCCGATGGGCCACCTCATGCCCCTTGAGACCCGGCTGGTGCTGCGCGTCGCCGCCGCCGACATCGTTCGGCTGGCCAACCAAGCGGTCAACGGCCTCGCCGCGGCCGCCGGCGCGAGCTCCGGCTTCCTCGACGTCCCGCTGCAGCAGCGCCTGCGCGACCTGCAGATGATGCGCGGCCACGTCATGTTCGACTGGGATCGCGCCGCCCAGGTGGCCGGCAAGCTCGCCCTTGGCCAGGAGCCCGGTATCGCCGACCTGATCTAGGAGTCGCCCAAATGCGAACGCGGCCCCCGGGCATACCCGGGGGCCGCGCCGATCTCATCGCCCTCCCCCCGCTGGGGAGAGGATTGGGC
>CAMFIW010000429.1 GCA_945952355.1 uncultured Phenylobacterium sp.
GCCCTGGGCGTAGCCTCCGACCAGCAGGGTAAGCTCCATGCGCGGCAGGGCGGCCAGTAGGCGGGCGCGCCAGAGCTCAGCGCACCGCGGCGGCGGCGGATAGTCCCCGCCCTTGGGAGCCGTGCCCGGATAGCAGAAGGCCATGGCCGCCACCCCGATCTCGGGCCGGCCATAGAAGGTCTCGGCGTCGACCCCCATCCACTGGCGCAGCCGATCGCCGGACGGATCGGTGAACGGCACGCCGCTCTCATGCACGCGGCGCCCCGGCGCCTGGCCGCAGATCAGCAGGCGCGTCTTCGGCGAGACCATCACCACCGGCCGCGGCTCATGCGGCAACTCGCCTGCGCAGGCCCGGCAGGCGGCGATCTCGGCGAGGACGTTGGGCAGGGCGGTCACGCGCTGAACATAGGGGCCCGCGCGCAGGGCGCCAGCACGCGCTCGCGACCCGGCCCGACCAGATTCTGAGGCTATGCGGGGGCCTGACCCGTATCCAGATCGGCCAGCAGGTGGTCCAACGCCTCGAACTGCTCGGGCCAGGCGCCCGTGCTGCCGGACTCGATCGCTCCGTCCAGCGCCGCCTTCGAGGGAAAGAGGTCATGGACCACGACCAGCGTGCGCCCGTCCTTCTCGTCGAAGGTCACCGTTGTCACGGCCCCATCCTCCTCTTCGTCGTTGGTCCAGACGAGGCGGACTGGCGGCGTAACCTCCAAGTATCGCCCGAAGAAGGCCATGGGCTGCTCCGACGCCGGATGGCCGAAGACGAAGCGGTACGATCCTCCCGTTCGGGCGTCGATCTCGCAGGTCAGGAAGGCTATTCCGAACGACTTCGGGGTCCACCAGCGCATCATCAGGTCGGGCTTCGTCCACGCCTCGAACACGAGGCGCGCTGGCCCGTCGATCATGCGTGTCGTGACAAGCTCACGGTCCGAGGTGCGTTCGACGGTCGTGCGGCTATCCATCGGCGTCTTCCTTCCGTTTCAGGTCTTCGACAACCTCGTCCAGGGCGGCGAAACGCGCGTCCCAGAGCTGGCGGCGCGCCTCGATCCAGGCCGCCTCCTCCTCGAAGCGGTGCCGGCCCAGCCGGCATGTCCTCACTCGCCCGAGCTTCGCCGTCGTGACGAAACCGGCCCGCTCCAGAAGGTCGACATGCTTCTTCATGCCTGTGAGGGTCATGTGAAACCTGTCGGCAAGCTCCGAGATCGAAGCGTCCGAGAGTCCGAGCTGTTCGAGGACGCCGCGACGGGTGGCGTCCGACAGCGCGGCGAACGAGGCGTCGAGGCGGGATTTCATATACTGAACCATTTGGTTCAACATTTAGCGCATGGACGATCCTTGCGCAACAGGCGCACGGACGGGCGCGATGGTCGCCCGATCGGTTCTCTTCGGGACCTCGGTCGCTACGCCTCGAGTGCGAGTCCGCTGAGGCCGATCCAGGAGACAAAGCCCGCGGCCAGGGCGGGATCGCCATCAAGCGCGATCCGGCCGGCGCGGATCTCGTCGGTGAACCGGCTCATGCCCATCCAGGCCGAGGTCATCGCGCGCAGGTCGGCGGTGACCAGCAGGTCCACTTCGCCGCCCGGGTCGAGCGAACAGAGATCGACCGGAACGCCAGGTGCGACGATCAACCAGAACCTCTGCTCCCCAGGCGCCAGACCTGGATAGAGGAACTCCACGACCACGCGACGTGGCGGCATAGGGTCGGTCCGCAGATTGCGGCGAACGTTCCACATCAGGAGCCGCACATCGAGATTGCCGAGCGAGCAGTCGGTATCGACCCAACGCAAGGCCCAGCGGCCCAGCCCCTGGACGATGGGCGCCAAGTCGCGCCCCGCCGGCGTCAGGACATAGCTGGCGGCTTGCCGCTCGACGACCCCTGCGGCCTCCAGCTCGCGCAGCCGTTTGGCCAGAAGGGCGGTGGACATGCGCGGCACGCCACGGTGGATTTCGTTGAAGCGGGTCGAACCCGATAGCATCTCGCCCAGAACCACCAGCGTCCAACGCGTCGCCAGCAGCTCCCAGGCCATGGCGACCGGACAGAACTGGCCATAGACCGAGCCTTCGCCGAACGGCGCCTGGAGCTGGTCCTGCACGAGCGCTCCCGCAGGCTGGTCCGTCATCGCTTCAGTTCCTGAACTAGCCGGCTCCGGGCACTCTGCCACCCTGCCCTCCTCAAGCAAGGAGGTAGCCATGCCACTGGTCGATATTCACGTCATCAAAGGGGTTTTCACGCCCGAGCAGAAGTCGGCGATGATCGCCGGCGTCACGGACGCGATGGTCGCGATCGAGGGGGAAAATCTTCGCGGCGTCACCTGGGTCAAGATCAACGAGATCGAAGGCGGTGACTGGGCGATCGGAGGCCAGCCGCTCCAGGCCGCCGACGTGCGCAAGATGGCCTCGGGGTGATCGCCGCGCCGATTGTACGCGACGCCGCCGCCGGGCCAATCTGGGCGGCGAGCGGAAGGCGAGTCCCGGAAAGATGGCGAAGGCGTTCGAGGTTGAGTTGGAGGCGATCCTGGACGACGGGCGCCTGGCGGAGGCCATGCGGGCCTTCGCCCAGGGGCTCACCGACCTCTACGCCCAGCCTCCGCTCGGGGTGCCGATCTTGGGCGACCTCGGCCGCTTCTCGATCGTGGCCAGCCTGATCGCGTCGCCGACGCCCATGACCCGAACCGCGGTGCTGGACCTGATGGGGCCTGGCGCCGCGGGGCGGGCGCGGGTGGCGTCGCACCTGGGCGCGCTGATCGGCGCGGGCGCGCTGGAGGCCGTGGACGATCCTTCGGACGGGCGGTCCCGGCCGCTGTCGCCCGCGCCCTGGCTGCGCGACTGGATGGACCGCTGGGGCGTGGCCATGTTCGCGCCAGTGCATCCGTGGTGGCCCGGCCCCGGACCGGTTCCGGCGCCGACGCGCGAGGTTCTGGCGGCCTATCTGCAGCAGATCCTGGCGGCCAACCGCGCCGGACTGAACGCGTTCGGCGCGACCCCGGGTGTGTGGCGGATCATGAGCCTGGTGGGGGGCCACCTGTTCCTGCTCGAACTGATCCTCGCAAGCGACGGCGCCCGACGGATCGGACTTCCCCTGCCTTTCTCCCGCCGTGCTTTCGCCAGGCGCTACGGCGTGAGCCGCCGCCATGCCGTCGACCTCGTGGCCGAGGCCGAACGACTGGGCTGGCTGACCCGACGCGCCAGCAAGATCGATCTCAGCGCCACCTTCGCCGACGAGGCTCGACGCTGGGTGGCCATCCATATCGCCCTGTGCAACGCCGCCCTCGCGGGCCGGCTGCTGCCGGTGATGTCGGCGGCGTCCCTGTCGCTCGCCGGCTAGGCCAGGCGCGCGCGTCGCCGGCGCAGCGCCGTCCCGGCCAGGCCGAAGCCGGCGATCATCAGCGCCCAGACGCCCGGCTCAGGCACGCCCGGCCCGCCTGGCTCCGATGTTGGCGGCTCGAGCGGTCCCCCGCCTGGGCCGGCGATATTGAGCGCCAGGTCGTCGGCGAGCCAGGGATAGAACGACCTCCGCTCGGAGCCGAACAGGATGTAGGAATAGGTCCCGTAGATCGCGAAGCGGGTCCACTCCCCCGCGACCACGTCGATCTCGTCGATGTCGAACATCGGGTCGCCCAGATCATTCAGGCCTTTGAAGCCCGCCAGCATCATGCGCTGGGAGAAGGGCGAGGCCAGGTAGACCTCGGCGTTGGTGATGTCGCCAGCATCGAGAGTGACCTTCTCGAGCGCG
>CAMFIW010000430.1 GCA_945952355.1 uncultured Phenylobacterium sp.
ACGCCCAGCGCATACTTCGTCGTTGCGCGGGTTGGGTCCAGTTCTAGAGCTCGGCGAAATTCGGCTTCGGCCTCCTTGAGGCGACCCGCGATCTTGTGGGCTCCACCCAGGTTGTGGTGGTGCTCGGCGAGTTCGGATGCGCGCATGAGCTGCAAGTTAGTGGGCTCGGGGTCGAGGTTCAATCCGCCGGGGCGCCGGCGCGGCCGGCCAATCCAGGAACAGAGCCTGATGCATATCCCAATCGAGATTCCGCCCGGTATCGTGGGCGACGACACGACGTTCGCGGCTGCGGGGCGGTGGTCCGACGGATCGAACGTGCGGTTCTGGCGGGGACGGCCGCAGGCGATCGGCGGGTGGGAAAGGCTGGTTGAGGCGCCGCTGAGCGGTGTCTGCCGGTCGGTCTTCCCCTGGAGTGACAAGGCCTCGTTGCTGAACGTCGCCTTCGGGACCCATGCAGGATTGCAGGTCTGGCGCGGCGGCGGCCTATACAACATAACGCCTTCAGGCCTTGCCGCCGGTCTCGTCGATGGCACTGGCGGGCAGGGATATGGCACCGGCGCGTATTCGACCGGAAACTATTCCGAGCCGTCCGCCGGCGACTATTTCCCGAGGACCTGGTCCTTGGCGGCCTGGGGCGAAAATCTGATCGCTTGCCCGCGTGGCGGTCGCATCCACGCCTGGAGCAACAGCACAACGACGCCAGCCGTGTCCCTTTCCGGCGCGCCAGCGAACGTGACCCACATGGTGGTCGCGCCCACGGACCAGGTGTTCGCGCTCGGCTGCAATGAAGAGGCCTCGGGCGTCTTCAATCCTCTGTGCATCCGGCACTGTTCGATCCGTAACAACATAGAATGGACGACCGGAGCGGCGACGACGGCGCGTGAGTACGTGCTGCCTGGCGGGGGCCGCATCGTCGCCGGGCGAGTGGTCGGTTCCTATCTTCTCGTCTGGACCACCCATGCCTTGTTTCTCGGGACCTATGTCGGTTCGCTAAACCAACCTTGGCGGTTCGATCGCGTTGGCGAGAAATGCGGCCTCATCGGCCCTAACGCGGCGGTGGTGGTCGGCCAAACGGCCTACTGGCTGGGTCCAGATCTGCAGTTCTATCGATATGGTGTCGGCGGGGCGCCGGAGCCCCTGGTTTGCCCGGTCCGCGGGGCGCTCGCCGAAAACATCACACCCTCCCAGGGCGACAAGGTGGTGGCGTCGTCGATCTCCGTCTTCGGAGAGGTCCGGTTCGACTATCCGGACGGTCGCGACGGCCAGGAGAACAGCCGCTACGTCCTCTATTCCATCCTCGACGGGGCCTGGAGCCGCGGGGTCATGGCTCGCAGCGCCATGGTGGACGCCGGCCCGGCGCAGCATCCGATCGGCGTCGACCCGGGAGGCGCCGTATTCCACCATGAGCGGGGTGCGTCCGCCGACGGTGGCCCCTTCTCCTGGTTCATCGAGTCCGCCGACCAATGCCTGGATGATGACGCAACCACCTTGGCGCGCGGGCTGTGGCCGGACCTCGCGGACCAGGTCGGACCGGTCAGCTTGAGCATCGTTAGCCGGTTCAAGCCGCAAGGAGCCGAGACGGCATATGGACCCTATCCCATAGCGCCAGGTGAAGACCGCGTCGATTTTCGGGCATCCGGCCGTCTGTTCCGCATCCGCTACTCCGGCTCAGCGTCTCCAACGGCGTGCCGGATCGGCAGGCCCGTCTTTGATGTCGCCCTGGCTGGCGGTCGCTAGGCGCTCCTTGGTGAAGGACTGGGTGCGATGCCGCAGTTGGCTGCTTGCCGCGCTGGAGCCGGCGTGTGGCGACGAGGCATCCCTCCTGGCGGACCTTGCGTCGGGCCGCGCGCACCTCTGGGCGGGCAAGGCTGCGGCGCTCGTCACTCAGTGCGTGGTGGATGACCGAGGGGCCTGCCTGCACGTCTGGCTCGCCGGCGGCGACCTCGACGAGATCCTGGCGATGCGGCCTGGCGTGGAAGCTTGGGCCCGGGGCCGGGGATGTGAACGCGTGACCATCAACGGTCGCCGAGGCTGGACGCGTGTGCTTGGGCGATACGGCTACGCCCGCGTGGGCGGTGAACTCGAACGGAGGCTCTGATCATGGGCAAGAAGAAAACCAAGACCACCTCGACCGAGACCAATCATTCGGTCACCACCGCCGACAATCCGGAATGGGTGACCTCCGGGGCGCAGGGGTTCGCCTCACAGATCCAGGGCCTCAGCGCGAACAGTCCGTATTCATACGTAGCGCCGCTCTCAAGCCTGGAAGGTCAGGCCGGGCAAGCGGCAAGCGGCCTCGGCGCCAACAAGAGCGGCGCGGCGAGTCAGATGGGCAGTGATGCGTGGCTTGCGAACCTGGCGAACTCGCCGACCCCGTCTGTGAGCGCCGCGAGCTTGCTGGACAACCTCGAGTCCTATTCAAACCCGTTCCAGCAGCGGGTGACGGACGCTGCGATGGCCGATTTTGACGCGGACGCGGGCCGAACGCGCGCGATGCAGGATTTGGCCTTGGCCGGGCAGGGCGCGTTTGGAGGGTCGGGCGCGGCCCTGACCAAGTCGATGACCGAGGAACAACTAGCTCGCACACGGAACAGCAGCCTAGCGAACCTCCTGTCGCAAGGTTTTACGACGAGCGCCAACCTCTCGAACCTCGATGCCGAGCGTCGACAACAGGCGTCGACGACGAATGCTCAGCTCGACATGCAGAACCGCCAGTGGCTATCGCAGTTGGCGTTCGACCAAGACGCCAACGCCCGGGCAAACATTGCAAGCCAGGCAGCGCTTGGTCAGCAGCTGCGGGCGCAAGACCAAGACTATCGCAATGCGCCGCTCACGCTCCTTGGCAAGCAAACCGACATGTTTTCGGGCCTGCCCTTGTCGCTGTTCCAAGGGCATACCACCGATTCCACGGGGACCAGCAATTCTACTCAGACGCAGAGTGGTGTTGGCCTCAGCGATGTCGCGGGCCTCGTGTCTTCGCTTACCGGCTTCGGCGGCCTGCTACAGAGTATGGGCAAGCTACCTAAGGTCAGCGGTTGATGGATCGCGAAGAAGACCTGGGACGTCCACGCCAAGAATGGTCGCGAACCCGTGATGCCGAGCTTTTCTCTCTGCGCCAGATTAGCGAAAACCTCGCAACACAGACTCAGAGGCTTGAGGAGCTCACGTCCAAGGTCGACGACGTACGCGAGCGGCTCGTGCGCCTGGAGGCGCAGGAGGCCGGCAAGCTGGTCGAGGCCCTGCGTTCCGAACTGAAGGCCGCGATCAGCAGGGTCGACCAGTTGGAGGCGGCCCGCGATCGTGTGGTCGGGATCGCGGCGTTCGGCGCCTGGTTGGCGCGGAGCGCGCCTTGGCTCGCGGCTGGCCTGGCGGCGTTCCTGGCCGGCCTCGGCCTGAAGGCCGGTGCGAAGTGACCGGGATTCCTCCTGCTGCTCCGCCCGTCGAAGCCCGCTGGTTGTGGCGGCGCATCTACACCTATGTCGCCACGGTCCTGAACAGTCTGGGCATTGTGGTCATCGTGTGCCGCCTGTCCGACCCCCACGCGCTGAAGTGGGTCGGGCTCGCGCTGATCGGATCGAACGTGGTCATGGCCACGCTCTATCTCGCCGGCGCAACTGTCACCGATTGGGCGAAACTGGCCCAGGCGGCGCGAAACGGCGCGTCCCGCTGACACCCTCAAGAACTTGGAGACCCGCCATGGCCACTTGGCTTACGGCGCATTTC
>CAMFIW010000431.1 GCA_945952355.1 uncultured Phenylobacterium sp.
GTTGGCCATTCGTATAGCCGGACCAATCGGTCCGGCTCCGGCTCGACGGTGGCCCTGCGGAGCAGGGTCGGGTGAGGGGCCGCGCAGGTCTTTCCGAATAGGCCGCAACCCCCTCATCCGGCCTGCCTTCGCAGGCCACCTTCTCCCGCAAGGGGAGAAGGAAGGGCCGCACCCGAACCGTCGCCCCAAAAAAAAGAGGCGCCGCATGGCTTCGGCGCCTTGAGGAGTCAGGAACTGGGTACCGAGAAGAAAGAGGGGGACGCCCACGGCGTCCCCCGAAGTGGCAGGCTCGACTAAGGATGGCTGGGAGGCGTGCCTTAGCGCTTGGCGACCTGCGTATTGGTGTCGGCCGTGGCGTTGCAGACGCCGAGCTTGTCGGCGTCCAGGGCGCGACGGCCATTGCCGAACGAAGCGACGGCGCCCACGTTCTTGGCGATGGTCTTGCAGGTGGCGGCGGCCAGGGTCTGCGAGGTCGGGGCCGCGGCGACGCAGGTGTCGCCTTCGCAGTTGAACATGGCGCCGCCGGCGATGAACTTGGTCTTCTGGGCGACCGGGGCCTGCAGCTTGGCGGTGATGGCGTCGTCGGCCAGCGCCGCGCCGGCGAAGGAGACCGTGACGAGGGCGGCGCAGGCGGCCGCAAGGGTTTGGAGCTTCATAGGAGAGCCCTCCAGCGTTTCGGGGAGAAAACGGCGCCTTTCGGAACCGGCCGCATCGGCCTCGGGGAATCGGCGCGAGTATCCCCACCCGCGACGCGAAGCTAACTAAGCAACGCTAAGATAACACTGTTAAGATCGCGGACAACTACATTTTTCGCAATGTCGCTATGCGTAAATGCAGACCTGCCCCCGTACTGAGTTCCGACGCCAAATTCATGCCCCCTCAATCTGGTCGCGTCGGGCGGCGCGGTGGGCTATCTCTCGCGCGCGGCGGGGCGCATCACGACGGCGGAGCTTAGAACCAGCCTATGGCCAACGGGAAATCGGGTTCGCGGCCCCGCACCCCGCGCACCCCCTTGCAGGCCTTCGTCTACTGGGGCGCCGTGCTTGGCGTCTGGGCCCTAATCTTCCTGGTCGCCTTCTTCGCCGTCTTCGCGGTCGGGCTGCCCGACACCTCCAAGCTGAACGATGTCAAGCGCCAGCCGTCGATCTCCTATCTCGACCGGTCCGGCGCCGTCGTCGCCGTGCGCGGCAGCCAGTACGCGCCGCCCGCGGACCTCGACAAGCTGCCCAAATACGTGCCGGCCGCCTTCGTGGCGATCGAGGACCGTTGGTACTACTGGCACTTCGGCTTCAACCCCTGGGGCATCGTCCGCAGCCAGATCTACAACTCCACCCATCACGGCGGACCGCTGCGCGGCGGTTCGACGATCACGCAGCAGCTGGCCCGCAACCTCTTCCTGACGCCCAACCAGAACTATCGCCGCAAGGCTCAGGAGCTGATCCTGGCCGTCTGGCTGGAGGCCAAGTACTCCAAGAAGGAGATCCTGGCCCTCTATCTGAATCGGGTGAACTTCGGGGCCGGGGCCTACGGCATCGAAGCCGCCTCCCAGCGCTATTTCAACAAGTCCGCCAGCCAGCTCACCGTCGGCGAGGCCGCCCTGCTGGCCGGAATGATGAAGGGACCGTCGCGCTACAATCCCGTGGCCTCGCCCGAGCGCGCCGCCGCCCGGGCCACGGTCGTGCTGAACGAGATGGTGCGCATCCACGCCATCACGCCCCAGCAGCGGGACGAGGCGATCCGCACCCCGGTCAAGGTCAGCGCCACCTTGGCCAGCCAGCGGGCGCAGTACTTCACCGACTGGATCGACGACAAGGTGCGCTCCCTGGTCGGCGAGCCCACCGAGGACCTGGTGGTCGAGACCACGCTCGACCTGCCGATCCAGGCCGCCGCCGAAAGCGCGCTCGCGCGCGGCGTCGCCGCCGCCAAGGGCCAGGGCGTCCAGCAGGGCGCGATCGTCGCCATGGACGGCGAGGGCCGCATCCGCGCCTATGTCGGCGGTGTTCGCTACGCCGACAGCCAGTTCGACCGCGCCACCATGGCCCAGCGCCAGGCCGGCTCGGCCTTCAAACCCTTCGTCTATCTGACCGCCATGGAACAGGGCCGCACGCCCGCGACACCGGTGGTCGACGAGCCCCTGACCATCGGCAATTGGCAGCCGAGGAACTACACCGGCAAATACCTGGGGCCGATGACCCTGCAGACCGCGCTCGCCCAATCGATCAACACCGTCGCCGCGCGCCTCGCCAACGAGGTCGGCACGGCCAATGTCGCCGCCACCGCCAAGCGCCTCGGCATCTCCAGCCCCATCCAGCTCGACCCGTCGATGGCGCTAGGCGCCGTGGAGGTCTCGCCGCTCGATATGGCCCAGGCCTATTCGGCCTTCTCCAACGGCGGCTTCCAGACGCGCGCCTACGGCATCGAGCGCATCCGCACCGCCTCGGGCAAGGTGCTCTACGACCATTCGGTCGAGAAGGCCGAGCGGCCCGCCGTCATCGGCTCGCCGGCCCTACAGTACATGAACCAGATGATGCGCGAGGTGGTGCTCTCCGGCACCGGCACGCGGGCCCGCGTCGGCGCCTACGACATCGCCGGCAAGACCGGGACCACCAGCGACTACCGGGACGCCTGGTTCGGCGGCTACACGGGCGGCTTCGTCGCCGCCGTGTGGCTCGGCCGCGACGACAACACCCCGATGAAGAAGGTGGCCGGCGGCGGCGCGCCCGCGGGCGTCTGGCACGACTTCATGAGCGCGGCCCTGCCCCGCCTTGCCGTCCAGCCGATCCCCGGCGGCACCGTCGAGCCGCCGCCCTCCGACGGAACCCAGACAGACGCCATCGGCGACATCCTCAATCCCGACCCGGAAGGCGTCGGCGCCCCACCCCCGCCCGTCGAACACCCCCACGGCGAAGAGGTGCCGTACTAGGCGGCGCAGCCGTCCATGAAGGTCATCCCCCGAAGGCGTGCAGCCGCGAGCCCTCCGCCCGCAGCCACGCCCGATAGCCGCGATGATCGCCGACCAGGCTCTTCACGTGCGCCCAGAATCGCGGGCCGTGGTTCAGTTCCAGGAGGTGGGCGCACTCATGGGCGGCCACGTAGTCGGCCACATCGAACGGCGCGAGCGCCAGGCGCCAGGAATATCGGATCGCCGCCGGCTTGCCGGGCAGGGCCGGGCGGCAGGAACCCCAGCGCCCCTTGGCGTCGGCCAGCGCGATAGCCGGCAGCTTCACGCCCAGCCGGTCGCAATGGAACGCCGTCCGCTCGGTCAGCACCCGCAGCGCCTCGCGCTTGATCGCGCGGATCACGGCGTTGGCGTAGGTCTGGCCCTCGCCTCGCGCCGCAATTCGCGCCGGCTCCGTCTCGGTCGCCGGAAAATACCGGGCCGGATGAGTCGCGGCCTCCAGCCGGACGCGCTCGCCGAACAGCTCGATGGTCTGGCCTGGCGCGATGCTCACCGCCGCCGGAAGCTCGGCCAGGCGCGCGGCGATCCAGTCGGAGCGGTCGCGGGCGAAGGCGGCGGCCTCGGCAAGCCGGCGCTTGGAGGGCGCGGTCGCCACCACCTCGCGCTTGGCGCGGTCCAGCCGCAGCGAGACCCGACGCGCTCGCGCGTGGACTTTCAGGCGAACGACGGCGCCGGCCACCTCCAGCCGATCACCGTCGGCGAAGGCGGAGCCGAACAGGGACATGCCCTGTACATAGAGTGCTTGCAGGCGAAGTGGGAACC
>CAMFIW010000432.1 GCA_945952355.1 uncultured Phenylobacterium sp.
CCGCTAGATTGGGAACCACGAACCACACGAACCCACACGAACAAGGCCCGTCCGACAGCCTGCGGATCGAATGACGGTGCGCATCGCGCGCGTTCGCGTTTCTCGTGTTTTTCGGGGTCCCCGTCTTCATGCGCGCCCGAGCTTGACGATGGCCCCGGCCGGCGGCATCGCTGCGGCGAAGCCCTCGGAGCCGCGCCATGATCGAAGTCCCGGACGACATCTTCACCGAGCCGGACGACGTCGATCCCGACGGCCTCGCCAATCTGGGCCCGCTGGCCCGTCTGGCCGGGGTCTGGGAAGGCCGCGTGGGCGTCGACATCAACCCCAAGGCCGAGGGCCCCGAGCGCCGCGAATTCCTCGAGCGCATCGAGATGCAGCCGATCGACCCCCAGGCCAACGGGCCCCAGCTCTTCTATGGCCTGCGCTATCACGTCCACATCCTGGCCACCGACGAGGACGCCACCTTCCACGACCAGGTCGGCTACTGGCTCTACGAGCCGGCGACGGGGCTGATCATGCAGTCGGTGGCCATCCCCCGCGGCCAGGTGGTGCTGGCCGGCGGCCGCGCCTCGGACGACGGCAAGACCATCGTCGTCGAAGCCAAGCGCGGCTCCACCGAATTCGGCATCGCCTCCACCGCCTTCCTGGAGGCCGCCTTCCGCACCGACGCCTATCGCCTGGAAGTCACCTTCAACGCGGATGGGACCTGGTCCTACGTCTCCGACACCATGCTGATGGTGAAGGGCCAGGACGAACTCTTCCGCCATCGCGACCGCAACACCCTGACCAAGGTCGCCGACCCTAAGACCAACCCGCTGATGCGTCCGCCCACGACGCTAGAGGGGTAGGGCTACGCGGCCGTCCTTACCCCTCCGCCAGCAGGAAATGCCCCTGCAGCGAGGCGATCGGCTTGCTGCGCGCTTCCTGCCAGGCCTCGACATGCACGTTGGCGATGCGGCGGCCGACCTTGCGCAGGTCGGCCCGCGCATAGGTGGTCATGGCCCGGCCGGGGCGCAGGTACTCGATGGTCACGTCGATGGTCTTGGGCGCCCGGCCGTTGGGCTGGGTGACAGAGAGCTGGGCGAGCGCCGTCATCTCCAGAAACGCCCCGATCACCCCGCCGTGCAGGGCCGGCAACATGGTGTTGCCGATCAGGTGGGGCGCGAAGGGCAGAATGGCGGTCATCTCGTCCCCGGCCAGCTCGGCGTGCATGCCGAGGAACCGGACATAGGGCACGGTCTGCAGGAAGGCTTCGAGCTGCTGGGCGGGGGCTTCGCTCATGCCTTGGCCTCCGGCGCCGGGGCGTTCTGCGGCGTTGCGCCATGCAGGATGAAGGCCGCCTGGGCGGTGGCGATCGGGTCGGAAGCATCCTCGTCCCAGGCTTGGGCGCGGACGAAGGCGATGGACCGTGTCATCCGGTAGCAGTGCGCCTCGGCGACCACCCCGGCCCGCGGCTTGGCCGGCCGCATGTAGTCGATGCGCAGGTCAAGGGTGGCGGTCGGAAACCGCTCCTGCTTGGCGGCCGTGATGGCGAGGCCGCAGCAGTGGTCGAGCAGGGCGGTGACGACGCCCGAGGCGATGACTTCGGTCTGCGGATTGCCCACGAGGTCCTCGCGCCAGCCGACGCGGATCGAGCCGCGGCTCTCGCCGATGGAGACGAGCTGGAAGCCGAGGGCGGCCGCCTGGGGGACGGAGGTCGCCATCTCGGCCGCGGCGTTCAGGAGGGGGTCTGCGGTCATGTTCCCCGGTGTGGGCCAGGGGACAGGGCGGGTCAACAATGACGGCGGGTCAGGGCGCCCGGCCGTCGCAGCGCGGGGGAGTCTTAGATCTGGCCGACGGTGAAACCGACGAACGCCAGGGCGACGAAGGGCAGGGTGGCCATCATCAGGCTGGCGAGTCCGGAAAGGGCGGCGGACGGGGAGAAGGTGCGGGTCATGGTCTTGATCTTTCGGTTTCGTCGAACGTCGGGGAGGAAGTGCGTTCGAGCGAGACGCGATATAGGCCCGTACTTTTCCGAATACTCGTTAAGTCTCAGTCATGACCCCGATTTCACAATATGAATGCTCTGTAATCTAAAGAAGAAGGCCGGGAACCAAACGAACCCACCCGTGCTGGTCAGGTCGCGGCGGTTCGAGCGCCGTAAGAATCGACCACGAAAAACACGAAAAACACGAACGGGCCGCGGCTCACCGCGCGCAGCGCGATCCTTCCGACCATTGAGTTCGCCAGGCCTGGTTTCCGTTCGTCTGGTTCGATTGAGGGCGCGCTCCGCGCGCGGTCCGCCAGGCTCCGCCGCGCCGCTGAACGTTCGTGTTTTTCGTGGTCAATTCTTAGGGCTTGGCCGCCGCCCCGCCCTCTCCGGACCAGCCCGTTCGTGTGGTTCGTGGTTCGAATCCTACTGACACCCCTTGGATCGCCCTCGTGCTTTCCGTGTTGTTCGTGGTTCCTATCTTCCGTTCATGCCGCGCCCCATCTGGACTCCGATGATCAAGCCGGAATCCCTTCTCTGCCCCCGCCCCGCCGGCCTCTATTGCCCGCCCGGCGACTTCTACATCGACCCGACGCGGCCGGTGGACCGGGCGGTGATCACCCATGGCCATTCCGACCACGCCCGCGCCGGCCACGGCGCCGTGCTCGCCACGCCTGAGACCCTGGCCATCATGGGCGAGCGCTACGGCGCCGAGTTCGCGGGCGCCACGGAGCCCAGCCCCTATGGCCACACGGCCCAGCGGGACGGCGTCGAGGTCACCCTGGTCCCCGCTGGCCACGTCCTGGGATCGGCCCAGGCGGTGGTCCGCTGGAACGGCCTGACCATCGTGGCCAGCGGCGACTACAAGCGCCGGCGCGACCCGACCTGCGCGGCCTTCGAGCCGGTCCCCTGCGACGTGTTCATCACCGAGGCCACCTTCGGCCTGCCGGTCTTCCGCCACCCGCCGGACCATGAGGAGATCGCCCGCCTGCTGAAGAGCGTCGCGCAGTTCCCCGAGCGCTCGCACCTGATCGGCGCCTACGCGCTCGGCAAGGCCCAGCGGGTGATCAAGCTGCTGCGCGAGGCGGGCTGGGAGCGGACGATCTATGTCCACGGCGCCCTGGAGCGCTTGAACCGCCTCTACCAGGGCCACGGCGTCGACCTCGGCCCGCTGGCGCCCGCCACCTCCAATACAAAGGCCGACTTCGCCGGCGAGATCATCATCGCCCCGCCCTCGGCCCTGCAGGACCGCTGGTCGCGCCGCTTCCCCGACCCCATCGGCGCCTTCGCCTCCGGCTGGATGCGGGTCCGCGCCCGCGCCCGTCAGCGCGGGGTCGAGCTGCCCCTGGTCATTTCCGACCACGCCGACCGGGACGAGCTCACTACCACCATCGACGAACTGCGCCCCGGCGAACTCTGGATCACCCACGGCCGTGAGGAGGCGCTCGCCCGCTGGTCCGAACTCCACGGCGTCAAGGCCCGCGCCCTCGCCCTCGTCGGCTACGAAGACGAGGACGACGATTGATGCGCGCCTTCGCCGACCTGCTCGATCGCCTCAGCCTCACCAGCTCGCGCAACACCAAGCTGGTCCTGGTGCGCGACTATCTGGCGGCGACGCCCGACCCGGACCGCGGCTGGGCGCTGGCGGCCCTGACCGGGGATCTCTCCTTCGACGCCGCCAAGCCGGCCTTCATCCGCAAGGCCGTCGAGGAGCGGATGGACCCGATCCTGTTC
>CAMFIW010000433.1 GCA_945952355.1 uncultured Phenylobacterium sp.
GGCTGAGCCCGGACCGCCAGCGCCGTTGCGCCATTGGCCGCCGGCCACCTTGATCCAGGCGTCGAAGCGCTCGCCGAACTTGGCCTGGAGTTGGCCCTCCTCGAACCACTGGTTGATGACGTTGCCCTCGTCGGGCATGCCCGGAACGAGGTTATGGGTATAGCCGTCGGACTGCCGCTCCCAGTTGCCCGACAGGCGGAAGCCCAGCCAGTCGTTGATCGGCCCCGAATAGGCGGCCTCGACATTGCTGTGATTGTAGTTGGCGTAGCTGACCCGGACCTCGCCCTCGGGCGTGTCGGTGGGGCGCTTGGAGATTTCGTTGATCGCGCCGCCGATGGCGTTGCGGCCGTAGAGGGTGCCCTGCGGCCCCCGCAGGACCTCGACCCGATCGAGGAACAGGGTGGAGCGCCCCGCCTGGACGGCGAAGGTCTCGTAGACGCCGTCGTTGTAGTTGGCCACCGAGGCGTCGGCGCTGAGCACGTTGGTCTGGCGCCCGACACCGCGCAGCGAGATGCGGTCGGTGGAGGAATTGTACTGCAGCCCCGGCGTGAAGTTGGTCATGTCCTGGATGGAGTTGATCCCCACCAGTTCCCGCTTGGCCGCGGTGAAGGCCGAGACGGCGACCGGAACGTCCTGCAGGCTCTGTTCCCGCTTCTCGGCGGTGACCACCAGTTCCTCGATGACATTGCTGGAGCCGGATGAGGACTGGGCGAAGGCCGGCAAGGCCAGGGCGTTGAGCGCTCCGGCGGAAGCGCCGAGGATCAACAGGTGGCGCAGCTCGAAAATGGGCCGCGCCGCAGTGGTGCGGTGCATTGGCATGATGGCCTCCCCTTGTGATCGAGCCGCGTTGGACTCGTCTTATTCGGGCGTCCCCGCTGAGCCGCGCGGCGTCCGTTGAGAGGCATCGGACGGATTCTAACCGTGTTAGACAAATCCTTTCGCTGAAGCCGACCCGCCGTAACGGAAGCTTGAGACCATTGGGGTTCTCCGAAATCTCGGCTTGCGAAACGAACATTTGTTCGCGATCCTCCATGCCAGAGAACGACGTTCGGCGCGCGATCGCGACCGAGCGCGGCACGCTTGGCTGGCTGGGTGGATCACACGGTGCGGCTTGACGACGGGGAGCATTGCCGGGACGAGGGCGCCGCATGACGCACGCGGCCGGCGTCCATCGCGGCGAGCGCGCCTACCACGTGGGCAATGTGCGCAACCGCCTGCTGGACGCGGCCAAGACCATCCTGGAGCGCGAGGGCCGCGATCACCTCCAGTTGAGGGCCATCGCCGCTCGGATCGGCGTCTCGGCGCCCACCGTCTACTATCACTATGCCGACAAGCGCTCGCTGCTGGCCGCCCTGGCGCGGGAGGGCTTCGCGGGCCTGCGCGGCGCCCTGGAGCAGGTGCGCACCGGCCCGCCGGGGGGCGAGGGCCTGTCGCGGATCAGCGCCGCCTATCTGGGCTTCGTAGACGCCCACCCCTCGCTTTACCGGCTGATGTACGAGGTGCGGGAGACCGAGCCGGAGCCCGGCGTGGTGGCCGCCGAGGAGGAGGCGTTCGAGGCCCTTCGCGCGGCGGTGGCGCGCACCTTGGGGCCCGCGGCGGAGGGCGAGACGGCGGCCAACGTGGCCGAGGCCCTGTGGGCGTTCGGTCGCGGGGCGGCGGCCGTGGGGCTGGCGCGCGGGCGCTCCAACGGCGGCGCGGCCCTGGCCTGGATCCAGCAGGCCCTGCTGGGCCTGGCCTTGCTCAACAGCGGCGGCCTGATCGAGACCGGCGCCGCCTGGCTGTCGAGCGGCGGCGCCTGAGCGAAAGCTCAGCTCTGATCAGCCGAGTTCCAGCAGGAGCGAGGACGAGGCTCACCGCGCGACGCACGATCCCTCAAGCCACGAACGGCGGGCCTGACGGGCCGTGGTCCGCAGACCGGGCCCTACGCGCTCTTGTTCGCGTTGGTCCTTGACTCGAGCGATCTGAGCAGATGCTCACATCGTGCAGGGGTCGCTTTCGGCCGGCGCGCTTCAGTCCTTCGCGCCGAGCCCCTTCGCGGCGGCGTCCATGAACCGGGCCATCTCGACATCGAGCGCGGTGACCCCGTCGGCGTCGTGAGTGGTGAGCACCACTTCGACGCGGTTGTAGACGTTCGACCATTCCGGATGGTGGTCGATCTTGTCGGCCTTCAGGGCCACCCGCGTCATGAAGGCGAAGGCGGCGTTGAAGTCGTCGAAGACGAACGTCCGCGCGATGGCGTCGCGGCCGGAGGTCAGCGCGCTCCAGTCGGGCAGGGTCTCCAGGGCGTCGATGGCGCCGATGCGGGTCGGGCGGCTCATGCAGGCGTCTCCTCGTCGTCGAAGATCAGGCCGGTGGCGGCGCTGAGCTCGGCCAGCGTCTGGTCGACGTCCACCACCTTGATGGCGCGCATGCCGAGCTGGGCGGCTGGTTTGCAGTTGATGCCGAGGTCGTCGAGATAGACGCAGTTGGCCGGGTCGACCGCCAGCAGCTCGCACATCATCCGGTAGATCTTAGGGTCGGGCTTGCGCACGCCGGCCTTGGAGCTCTCGATGATGGCGTCGAACAGCGGCATGACCTGGCCCATGGCGCCGGCCATGCGCTGGCTGGAGTCTTGGCCGGGGCTGTGCTCGGAGACCACGTTGTTGGTGATGCAGCCGACCTTGAAGTGCTCCTTGCACGCCTTCAGGGCGGCGACCATGCGCGGGCGCAGCTGGCCGGACAGCAGCGGCAGGACTTCCCGGCCGGGCACCGGGTGGCCGAGCGCGGTCGATTCCTCGAGGAACAGCTTGTCGAAGCCTGCGCCGTCGATCTCGTTGCGCTCGAACAGGGCCCAGGCGTTGTGATCGGGGTTGGTGGAGTTGACCTTGCGGATCAGGTCCTTGGGCAGGCCCTTCTCGGTCTCGTAGCGGTTGAAGGCCTCGAAGGGCGAGGAGGTGAACACCCCGCCGAAATCCCAGATCACCGCCTCGACCGCCATCACTCGCTCCCGTTTTTCGCGAGGCCGGAACCTAGTGGCTTTCACATCGCCGGTCAGCCCCTCTCGGGGCCGCCGCGAGCTTGGCCTTGGAAACGCCACGCGGCGGTGCGAACCGGGCCGCGATGATCCTCGACCGCTTCGCTCGCCTGCCCCGTCCCGCCCGCATCGGCCTCTACGTGCTGGCCACCGCGATCGTCCTCTACCTGTGCCTGGCGCCCAGCAGGGACGTGCCGGGCGAGAACCTGATCTGGGACAAGGCCGCCCACGCCCTGACCTGGGCGATCCTGACTGGAGCGGGCCTCGTGCTGTCGCCGCGCAGGCCGCGCTCTATCCTGGCCTTCACCCTGGGCCTGGGGGCGGCGATCGAGGTGCTACAGGCGACCATGGGCTTCGGCCGCGACGGCGACTGGCGGGACTTCGCCGCCGACAGCGTGGGCGTGGCCACGGCCCTGCTCTGCTGGCTGCCCATGCGCCGCGGCCTGCTCCGAAAGGGTTAAGCTTCGCGCCTCGCAGGGGCTTGAGGCGGGGTTTCCTCGCGCGCAGGGTGAAAGCCACAGCGTTAACGCGAACGGCTCCGCATGGTCCGGGATCGTTCGAGCATCCGAGCCTGCGCCATGCGTCTGTCCGCCCTTCTCGCCCTCGCCGCCCTTACCGGCCTGGCCGCCTGCGATTCCGCCAAGATGTCGGAACTGACCGGCGCCAAGCCGGCGGCCCAGAC
>CAMFIW010000434.1 GCA_945952355.1 uncultured Phenylobacterium sp.
GTGCAGCCGGGCGCCCTCCTCGCGGAGCAGGTCGACGGTAGCGAGCCCGATCTGCAGGTGCTGGCCGATCGCCCGTTCATAGAAGGCGTTGGCCTGGCCTGGCAGCTTGATCTCGCCGTGCAGCGGCTTGTCCGACACGCAGAGCAGGGTCCCGTAGGGCACACGGAAGCGATAGCCCTGGGTGGCGATCGTAGCGCTCTCCATATCGATGCCCACCGCCCGCGACTGGTTGAACCGGAGCGCGCTGGCCGTGAACTTGAGCTCCCAGTTGCGGTCGTCGGTGGTGATCACCGTGCCCGTCCGCATCCGCCGCTTCAGCATCTCGCCGGATTCGCCCGTCACCTGCTCCGCCGCGCGGCCCAGGGCGACCTGCACCTCGGCGATCGGCGGGATCGGGATCTCCAGCGGCAGGATGCTGTCCATCACGTGATCGTCGCGCAGGTAGGCGTGGGCCAGCACGTAGTCGCCGATGGTCTGCGACCCGCGCAGCCCGCCGCAGTGGCCGATCATCAACCAGGCCTGGGGCCGCAGCACCGCCAGGTGGTCGGTGATGGTCTTGGCGTTGGAAGGACCGACCCCGATGTTCACCAAGGTTATGCCGGCCCGGCCTGGCGCCATCAGGTGGTAGGCCGGCATCTGGTGCTTGCGCCAGGGCCCATCGTTGATCGTCTGTTCGGGATTGGGCGTATCGGCCGTCACCAGGATCCGCCCCGGGGCCGACAGGGCCGTATAGGGGCCGCCCGCCTTCAGCTGCTCACAGCCCCAGCGCACGAACTCGTCGACGTAGCGATGGTAGTTGGTGAACAGGATGAACTGCTGGGTGTGCTCGGCCGGGGCGCCCGTGTAGTGCGCCAGACGCGCCAGGGAGAAGTCGGTTCTGAGGCCATCGAACAGGGCCAGCGGCCGCGCGCCCTCCGCCGGTGTCCATAGGCCGTCGGCGATCTCGTCACCGATGAAGGCGAGCTCGGTCGTCGGGAAGTGGCGGGCGATGTCCGCCGAGCCGACATCGGCCATGGCCAGGTCCACGGCGCCGTCCAGCACATAGGGGAACGGGATCTCCTGGGTCGAGCGGCCCACCTCGACCTTCACGTCGAAGTCGCCCATCAGGAGGCTGATCTGCTCCAGCAGATAGTCACCGAACAGGTCGGGCCGCGTCACCGTCACCGCATAGTCGCCAGGCGCGGCCAGTCGGGCATAGGCCCGCGACAGGCGCGGGAAGCCCTGGCCGGGCGGCCAGGTCAGCCTCAGTTCCGGATAGACATAGGCGCCGCCCGCGCGGACCGACGGGTCGGGCGGAGGTCCGCCGGCCAGGAAGATCTTGAGGGCTTCGCGAAGGGCCTCGACCGAGGCTCGGTATTCGTCGTTTAGCCGCGCCAGGATGGCGGCTGCGTCTTTTTCCACTGTCATCAGGCAGCTTATAGCGCCGCTCGGCGAAGGTTTCGAGATGTGGCCTTGCTCCTCGCCCTCCACACCGCTGTCCGGTCCGAAGCCCGTTCCCTTCGCGCAATTCCATGCCGCCCCGCCGCCGCCACGCGCATGGGATGGACGCCGCGGCCATTCCCGGCGACAAAGGCCGGCTCTGCAATCCGTCCTCGGGGGACTGAATGAACCGCCTGTTCACCGCCTTCATCGTCGGCGCCATGGTCCTCGGCGTCGTCGTCGGGTGGATCCTGAACCAGTCCCTCGCCCCCGCCGACGCCAAGGCCTGGGCCGACAACCTGTCGATCATCACCGACCTGTTCCTGCGGCTGATCAAGATGATCATCGCCCCCCTGGTCTTCGCCACCCTGGTGGCCGGCATCGCCCACATGGAGGATGCCGCGACCATCGGACGGGTCGGGGTGAAGACCATGCTGTGGTTCATCTCCGCCTCGATCGTCTCGCTGACGATCGGTCTCCTGATGGTTCACTGGCTGCAGCCGGGCGCTGGCCTTGCCTTGCCCAATCCGGTCGACGCGGCCAAGGGCTCCGGCGTCGAGGTCGCCAAGTTCACGCTGAAGGAGTTCGTCACCCACCTGGTGCCGAAGTCGATCGTCGAGGCCATGGCCAACAACGAGATCCTGCAGATCGTGGTGTTCTCGGTCTTCGTCGGCACGGCGGTCTCGGCCCTGGAAGACCGCGCCCCGGCGGTGACCCAGCTGGTCGACCAGATCGCCCGCATCATGCTGAAGGTGACCGGCTATGTGATGCGCACGGCGCCCTTCGCCATCTTCGCGGCCCTGGCCTCGACCGTGGCCACCCAGGGCATCGCCATCATCGGCACCTACGCCAAGTTCGTCGGCGGCTTCTACCTGTCGCTCGGCGTGCTCTGGGGCCTGCTGACCGCCGCCCTGATCCTGGTCGTCGGCCTCAGGGGCCTGAAGCTGCTGGGCGCCATCCGCCAGCCGGCCCTGCTCGCCTTCTCCACCGCCTCCTCGGAAGCCGCCTATCCGCGCACCCTGGAGGAGTTGCAGAAGTGGGGCGTCTCGCGTCGCGTGGCCAGCTTCGTCCTGCCGCTGGGCTACTCGTTCAATCTGGACGGGTCGATGATGTACTGCACCTTCGCGACCCTGTTCATCGCCCAGGCCTACGGTATCCAGCTCACCATCGCCCAGCAGATCACCATGCTGGCCCTGCTGATGATCACGTCGAAGGGCATGGCCGGCGTGCCGCGCGCCTCCCTGGTCGTGATCGCCGCCACCCTCGCCTATTTCAAACTGCCCGAGGCGGGCCTCCTGCTGATCCTCGCCGTCGACCACCTGCTCGACATGGGCCGCTCGGCCACCAACGTGGTCGGCAATTCCGTCGCCGCCGCCGTCGTCGCCCGCTGGGAAAACCAGATCGAGGAGCCGCAGACCGTGGAGCCAGCGAAGGCCTAATTCGCGTCGAAGGCCGGGCTTACCGCGAATTCACGCAAGCGCGGCTTCATGGGCGCGCGGGAGTCCCCCATATTGGGGGACATAACCCGTTATCCGAACCCCCGGCCGGAGACCATGCGTAACCACCTTCGTACCTTCACCCTGCTCGCCGCCATGACCGCCCTGTTCGTGGGTGTCGGCTATCTGATCGGGGGGCCGGCCGGCATGGCCGTGGCCTTCCTGCTCGGCGCGGGCATGAACCTGGTCAGCTACTGGAACGCCGACAAGATCGTGCTCTCCATGTACCGGGCCCAGCCGGTCGACGAGAGCCACCCCGAGCCCCTGATCCGCAACTTCGCCACCGACGTGCAGGACCTGGCCGCCCGCGCCGGCCTGCCGCCGCCGAAGGTCTATGTGATCGATCAGGACCAGCCGAACGCCTTCGCCACCGGCCGCGATCCGGAGCACGCCGCCGTGGCCGCCACGCGCGGCCTGCTGATGGCGCTGGACCGGCGCGAGATCCGCGGCGTCATGGCCCACGAACTGGCCCACGTGAAGCACCGCGACACCCTGACCATGACGGTCACCGCCACCATCGCCGGCGCCATCTCGGCGCTCGCCAACATCGCCTTCTTCTTCGGCGGCGGCCGCGACCGGCCGGGCGGGATGATCGGCTCGATCATCCTGGCGATCCTGGCGCCCATCGCCGCGGCCCTGGTGCAGATGGCGATCAGCCGTGGCCGCGAATACGAGGCCGACCGCGGCGGCGCGGAGATCTCCGGCGATCCCCAGGCCCTGGCCAGCGCGCTCCGCAAGATCGAGGCCTATGCGCACGGCATCCCGAACTACGACGC
>CAMFIW010000435.1 GCA_945952355.1 uncultured Phenylobacterium sp.
AGATCCCGAACGACGCGTTCGAGATGCTTTGCGTCAGCACCGACAGCATGATCAGCCCCGGCACGATGAAGGCGCCGTAGGTCACCCCGTCGATCTTCGCCATCCGCGCGCCGATCGCGGCGCCGAACACGATGAAATAGAGCGAGGTCGAGATCACCGGCGAGGCGATCGACTGCAGGAGCGTGCGCCAGGTGCGGGCCAGCTCGAAGACGTAGATGGCGCGGATCGCATGGATGTTCACGGCCGGCTCCTCACCAGGCTGACGAAGATCTCCTCCAGCGAGGATTCCTCGGTCTTCAGGTCCTTGAAATCGATGCCGTACTCACCCAGTCGGCGCAGCAAGCCCGCGATGCCGGTCCGGTCGGCCTGGGTGTCGAAGGTGTAGATCAGGTCCAGCCCGTTTTCCGACAGCTCCAGCGGTTCGTCCGCCAGTTCCCTCGGGATCGCCAGCAGCGGCTCCTGAAGGTGCAGGGTCAGCTGCTTCTTGCCGAGCTTGCGCATCAGCACGTCCTTGTCCTCGACCAGGACGATCGCGCCCTTGGAGATCACCCCGATCCGGTCGGCCATCTCCTCGGCCTCCTCGATGTAGTGGGTGGTCAGGATGATGGTGACCCCGCTCTCGCGCAGGCCCCGCACCATCTCCCACATGTCGCGGCGCAGCTCGACGTCGACGCCGGCGGTCGGTTCGTCCAGGAACAGGATCTGCGGCTCGTGGCTCAGCGCCTTGGCGATCATCACCCGGCGCTTCATCCCGCCGGACAGCGCCATGATCTTCGAGTCCTTCTTGTCCCAGAGGCTGAGGCTCTTCAGCACCTTCTCCAGGTGCGCGGGGTTCGGCGACTTGCCGAACAGGCCACGCGAGAACTTCACCGTGTCCCAGACGCTTTCGAAGGCGTCGGTGCTCAGTTCCTGCGGCACCAGGCCGATCTTCGAGCGCGCCCGTCGGTACTCGCGCACGATGTCGTGGCCGTCGGCCAGGACCGTGCCGCCACTCGCCCGCACGATCCCGCAGACGATGCTGATCAGGGTGGTCTTGCCCGCCCCGTTGGGTCCCAGCAGGGCGAAGATCTCGCCTCGGCGGATCTCCAGGTCGACGCCTTTCAGCGCCTGGAAACCGCCGGCATAGGTCTTGGACAAGCCGGAAACGGAAATGATCGACGACAAGCGGGCCTCCCTGCGGCGTCCCCGCCACATAGGCGGCCCCACCAGCTCAGGCTACCCCCCAGGACGTATCGCGCCATCCGCTGCCGACATCTGCTGACGTGGGTGTCCATGCTGGTGGAGGACATGGCCCGTCCGCGCCACCCATCGGAGTTTCATTCCGGACTTCCGGCTCCGCGGGCCTCGGCCGTAATGACATGGATGAGTGAGGTCGGGCCTTGGCCGAACCGTAGACGCCCGCGCTCGTCTCAAGCCTTGATGTCGACGAAGACCCCCTTCTTCTCCTTCTCCGCCTCCTCGATCTTGGTCTTGATCATCTCCTTGATCTTGTCCTCGATCGCCTTGCGCTGCTCCGGCGACATGGCCTTCAGCTTCTCCTCGTCCAGGCCCATCGATTTCAGGATCTGGTCGCGCATCTGCTCGGCCGGCGACTTCTTCATGAAGTCGGAGAATTCCTTCCGCGCTCCGGTCTGCTCGGCAGGGGCGGTGGCGAAGAAGCCGCTGGGCGCCTGGGTCTTCTGGGCGCCGCCGGCGGCCAGCAGCGGGTTGTTGGCGTTGACTTGCATGGACGACTCCTGTCGGTCGCCATCCCGGATGCAATCTCCGTGCGATGTGGCGCCACCCAAGGTTTCAAGTACTTAGCCGCGCCGTTAACCAAACCCTAGGCAAGCTGCGCCGTGCAGCTTCTTCCGCTAGGTCCTTCGCAGCACGGTCATGCAGAGCTTGGCCCGCAGCTTGAAGCCCAGGCTCTCATAGAGGGCGATCGCGCCCCTGTTGTGCGCATAGGAGTGCAGGAAAGCGGTCTCGCCCCGGGCCGCCACCCGCCCGGCGACCACCCGCATCAGGGCTCCGGCATAGCCCCGCCCACGGTGGTCCGGATCGGTGCAGACCCCGCTCACCTCGGTGAAGCCGTCGGGCTTCATCCGTTCGCCGGCCATGGCGATCAGCCGGCCGTCGGCCTTCACGCCCACGAACTGTCCCAACCGGTGCGTTCGTTCGAAGAAGGGCCCGGGCTCGGTCAGGGTGGCCAGGGCCAGCATGGCCGGGGCGTCGGCGTCGGTCAGGTCGACGATCTCGAAATCGGCCGGCCGGGCCTCCGGGGTCAGCGCCTGGCAGACCATCTGCCAGATGCCGGCGCGCGAGACGATCTCGGTCCCGGGCGTGTCCGGCGGCGTCTCGGCCTCCACCAGCGCCACCCCGCCGCCCCGCGCGATCAATCCCGGCAGGGCGGCCAGGCTCTCCGCCGACCCGTCCGCCGTCGCGGCGAACAGCCCGTAGGCCGCCTGGAATCGCAGCGCCCGTCCGTCCCCCTCGGCGAGGGGCGCCTGACGCGTCGTGAGCGCGCTCCAGACGGGGCGGTCGAGGGGATGGCTGGAGTTCATGCTGAAGATTGAACCACGAATAACAGGAACGTCACCTGGCGATGTGAGCGTCCATCCCGCGGCCGCGCTCGCCATGCCCGGCGCCCGGTCGCGCCATTCGTGGTTCCCGGGCGTCCCCACGCGGACGACTATGTCGGGCGCCGGACAGCCAACCCCAAGCTGCATCGCCTAGGATGATCCCAGGGAGGGGCGTGTCTGGACACCCGTCCCTGCCGAGGGCCGGTTTCATCCTCCGGGTCCGGGCGGTCCGTCTCTCCGGAGCTGGGGTTTAGGCGGAGACGGGCCGCTTCGCGCCCATGGGCCGCATGCCCAGGTCCGCCATCAGGGCCGCGTCGGTGTCCTTGTCCGGATTGGCGGTGGTCAGAAGCTTGCCGCCGATGAACATCGAATTGGCACCGGCCAGGAAGCACAGGGCCTGCAGTTCGCGGCTCATGTGTTCGCGCCCGGCGGAGAGCCGCACCACGGTCTTCGGGCAGACGATCCGCGCCACGGCGATCATGCGCACGAACTCGAAGCCGTCGACCGCCTCCGAATTTCCGAGCGGCGTGCCGGGAATGGGCATCAGGTCGTTGATCGGCAGGCTGTCGGGATGTGCCGGCAGGGTGGCGAGCGCCTGCAGCAGGCCGGCGCGGTCCTGGCGCGTCTCGCCCATGCCGACGATGCCGCCGCAGCAGGTGTTCATGCCCACCGAGCGGACGGCCTCGAGCGTATCGAGCCGGTCTTGATAGGTCCGCGTGGTGACCACCTTGTCGTAATAGTCCGGCCCGGTGTCGAGGTTGTGGTTGTAGTAGTCGAGCCCGGCGTCCTTCAGGGCCTGGGCTTGGTCGCGGGTCAGCATGCCCAGCGTCGCGCAGGTCTCCAGCCCCAGCGCCTTCACGCCCGAGATCATCTCCGCCACCTTGGGGACGTCGCGGTCCTTCAGGTCGCGCCAGGCAGCGCCCATGCAGAAGCGCTGCGCTCCGCCGGCCTTGGCTTCGGTGGCTGCGGCGATCACCGCGCCGGCGTCCATCAGCTTGGTCGCCGCCACCCCGGTCTTGAAATGCTGGCTCTGGCTGCAGTAGCCGCAGTTCTCGGGGCAGCCGCCGGTCTTCACGCTAAGCAGCTGGGACAGTTGCACCTCGGCGGGATCGAACCAGGCGCGATGG
>CAMFIW010000436.1 GCA_945952355.1 uncultured Phenylobacterium sp.
GGCAGGGAGGCCGGGAGGCTGCGCCGGGAGGGGGACATCAAGTGCCCCGTCGAGTCGCCCAGCCGCGACCAAGGCCCGCGCGGGGTGGAGAAGCGGGGGATCTCGGTGAACCTCGCCTCCTTCGTCGGCGCCGAGACGGTGCGGGTGAACGTGCTGGGCGAGGACGACGTCCAGCCGACGCCTGGCCAGCTTGACCAGATGCGCGCCCTGGTCCGCCAGGCGATGCTGGACGGGGCCATGGGGGTCGGCTCCTCGATCATCTACGCGCCGGGCAGCTATGCGAAAACGCCCGAGTTGACCGCCCTGGTCACCGAGGCCGGCAAGTGCGGCGGCTTCTACATCAGCCACATGCGCTCGGAGGGAGATCGGCTGGTGGAGGCGGTGGACGAGCTGATCCAAATCTCGAAGGAGTCCGGCGCGCCCGCCGAGATCTACCACCTGAAGGCCAGCGGCCGTGAGAACTGGGGCAAGCTGGAGACCGTGATCGCCCGTGTGGAAGCAGCCCGCGCCGCCGGCCAGCGGATCACAGCCGACATGTATTCCTATCCGGCCGGCTCCACCGGCCTGGACGCCGCCATGCCGACCTGGGTCCAGGCCGGTGGGGTCGAAAAGTGGATCGAGCGCCTGAAAGACCCCGCCACCCGCGCCAAGGTGCTGGCGGAAATGCGCGAGGACCATCCGGACTTCGAGAACCTGATGCGCCAGGCGGGCGGCGAAGGGACCCTATTGGTCGGCTTCAAGAACCCGGCCCTGAAGCCCCTGACCGGCAAGACCCTGGCCGAGGTGGCCAAGGCGCGCGGGACCAGCGTCGCCGACACCGCCATCGACCTGGTGATCGAGGACGGCAGCCGGGTGCAGGTGGTCTATTTCCTGATGTCAGAGGCCAATGTGAAGCGCGAGATGGGCCTTCCGTGGGTGAGCTTTGGCTCGGATGCGGCGGCCATGGCGCCGGAGGGCGTCTTCCTGCAGTCCTCCACACACCCGCGCGCCTACGGCAACGTCGCCCGCGTGCTCGGCAAGTATGTGCGCGAGGAAAAGGCCCTGTCTCTCTCCGACGCGGTCCGCCGCCTGTCGGCCCTGCCGGCGCACAATCTCGGCCTGCACGACCGCGGCCTGATCAAGGCCGGCTACTACGCCGACCTGGTGGTGTTCGATCCGGCGACGATCGCCGACCACGCCACCTTCGAGAAGCCTCAGCAGTTCTCCACCGGGGTCAGCGACGTGGTGGTCAACGGCCGGCTGGCCCTTGAGAACGGCGAGGCGACCACGGCGAGGCCGGGCCAGGTGGTGCGTGGGCGCGGCTGGAGCGGCTGGAAGGACGGAGGCTGCCGCGCCTCGGCCAAGGACTGGAGCTGGTGAGCATGGATGCGGCCTTAGCTGAGCGATTGCACGCATTCGTCCGGACCTTCGATCCGCCGCTCGGCGACGGCTCAGGGCCGACCTTCGCGATCAAGGACCTGATCGACGTCGCCCACGTGCCGACTTTCGGCGGCGGCCGCACGGCCCTCGACGCCGACCCCGCCCGGAGCGCGACGGTTGTGCAGCGCCTTCTGGACGCCGGCTGGCGCGCGGTCGGCAAGACCCACACCGTCGAGCTCGCCTATGGCGGCTGGGGCGCCAACCGGGCGGTGGGGGCGCCGTGGAATCCCTGGGACGCGAAGGTGCATCGCGCGCCCGGCGGCTCGTCTTCCGGCTCGGCCGTGGCGGTCGCCGCCGGACTCTGCGACCTGGCGCTCGGCACCGACACCGGCGGATCGGTGCGCATTCCGGCCGCCGCCTGCGGGGTGGTGGGCCTGAAGCCCGGTCGCGGGCTCGTGCCGCTGCGTGGGGTCCATGACCTGGCCCCCAGCCTCGATACCTGCGGGACCCTGGCGCGCACTGTCGCGATGGCGGCGCGGGGCCTCGCGGTCGTCTCCGGCCCCGAGGCCGGGGGCGCGGAGCGCGGCCCCTTCGATGCGGAGGCGGCGCTTGCCAAGCCCGTGGCCGGCGCGCGGATCGCGGCCTTGCCCCTGCATGTGCTGGGCGAGGTCGACGCAGAGGTCGGCCGGATCTACCTACAGGCTCTCGATCGACTTGGCGCCGCGGGGGTGACGGTGGAGATCGTCGAGCCGCCCCGACCCCTGGAGGCGTATTTCGAGCCCAACGGCGTGCTGATGGCCGGGGAGGGCTGGCGCGTACGCGGCCCGCACCTGTCGCGCAACCGCGCGGTGATGGACCCTTGGGTCGCCAAGCGGTTCGAAGCGGGCCGGCTGATCGACGACGTGCGCCTGGCCCAGGCCGTCGCGCGCCGGGCTGAGGACCAGGAGGCCTTCCACGCCTGGCTCACCGCCTATGACGCCCTGCTGTCGCCGACCTCGCCGATCGCCGCGCCGCCGCTGGACCAGGCGGATGAGACCACCTCTCCGCTTAGCCGACTCACGCGCGCGGCCAACTATCTGGACCTGCCGGCGGCCAGCCTGCCGTGCGGCCTCACGCGCGAGGGCATGCCCGTCGGCCTGCAGATCATGGTGCGGCCCGCCGACGAGACCATGCTGGTGGCCTTGGCCGCGGCCTTCGAGGCGGTGTCGGACTGGGAAGGCCGAACACCGGACCTCAGCGGGTTCCGCTAGTTGCCTGCCCCGCTCATGGGGAAGCAACGGAACCGTCAAGCTCAGCTACCGTTCATGGCGCTTGCCGCAATACGGCCCGGCCTAGAGACTAGAGACGAACGCATGACCCCTGATCGCCGCCAGATCCTCGCCGCCTTCGCCGCCGCCGCCCTAGCCGGGCCGGCTTTCGCCCAGCGGCCGCAGATCGCGCCGCTGTCGGACGCGGACCAGGCCCTCGTCGACAAGGCCGCCGCCTACCTGCAGGACCTGACCGAGGCCAAAGGCCGGTTCATCCAGACCGACGCGCGTGGCGTCACCACGCGCGGCGAGATCTATCTGAAGCGCCCCGGCAAGGCGCGGTTCGCCTATGACGCCCCGTCCAACATGCTGGTGGTGGCCGACGGCAACAGCGTCTCGGTGGCCAATCCGCAGCTCAAGACCTTCGACCGCTATCCGCTGATGGCGACGCCGCTGTCGATCTTCCTCGCCCGCAAGATCCGGCTCGACAAAGGCATCGTGATCTCGGCGGTGGGCCACCAGGCCGACGGCTTCACCATCACCGCCCGGGACGGCCGCAAGCAGGCCGAGGGCCAGATCGTCCTGGCGTTCAGCGACAGCCCGCTCGCCCTGACCGGCTGGACCGTGACCGACGCCCAGGGCCAGGCCACCCGCGTGCGGCTGAGCGGCCTGCAGCGGACCTCCGGCCTGCCGCGCAGCCTGTTCGAACTGGCCGATCCGCGGGTGAAAGACGGCGTCCGCGTGAAAATGTGACAAGTTCACAACAGGCAAGATTCGTCGTGTTTGCCCTTGACTTTTCTGGCTTGGCGTTGCAATTATACCACGCATGACACCTGTGCGAGCGGGTGGAATCCGTGCCGGAACCTATCCCCTCCCGGCCGCGGCATGAGAGACACCACTACGCCCGGGCTTCTCCAGTGCCCGGGCGTTTCTTTTTGCCCGAAGCCCGCTTAAGTCCCCCGTCATGCGCCTCCGTCTCGCCACCTGGAACGTCAATTCCGTCCGCCTGCGCGCCGAGCAGGTCGCCCGCTTCGTCGACGAGCAGGCGCCCGACGTCCTGTGCATGCAGGAGATCAAGTG
>CAMFIW010000437.1 GCA_945952355.1 uncultured Phenylobacterium sp.
GCGCCCAGGTCGCCCCGCGCCCGATCCCCGCCATCCTCTCCTGCGCATCGCCCACCACCCCCTTCACCCTCCGCCCGCCCTATCGCGAGATCGCCCAGACCAGCCGCTCGATCGAAGCCCGCCTCGCTCGTCTTGCCGACCCCGAAGCCCGCACGAAGATCCTCGCCGAGCACGCCGCCTTCAGCGCGCCGGGCGGCTTCATCGTCATCCTGACCCAGGGCTTCAGCCGCATGTTCCGCATGACCGACCCGGTCGACTACGAGCCTACCGAGGACCAGTCCATCGCCGCCGAGGCCGCCCGCGCCGGCCGCCCGGTCGCCGAGTTCGCCTACGACGTCCTGCTCGAGGACGGCGGGCGGCGCCTGCTCTACATGCCGCTGATCAACTACGCACACGGCAATCTCGACGCCGTCCACGGCATGATGACCGGCCCGCACACCCTCTACGGCCTCTCCGACGGCGGCGCCCACTGCGGCACCATCAGCGACGGCAGCTTCCCGACCACCACCATCGGCCTCTGGGCCAAGGGCTCGAAGTCGGGCCTGAAGGCGTCGCTGGAGTCCCTGGTCCACGGCTACACCCAGAGGAACGCCCGCCACGTCGGCTGGCTCGACCGCGGCGTCGTCGCCCCCGGCTACCTCGCCGACCTCAACGTCATCGCCCTCGACGACCTGGCGCTCAGCCCGCCGCAGATCGTCCAGGACCTGCCGGCCGGCGGCACCCGCCTGCTGCAGACCGCCCGCGGCTACCGCTGGACCCTGAAATCGGGGACCGTGACCTTCGAGAACGGCGCGTGGACCGGCGAGACCCCCGGCAAGCTCCTGCGCGGCGATCAGGTGCTCTGAGAGGGGCCGCCCAGCTCGGCGACCAGCCGCAGGATGTAGTTGGTGCGCATGGCCATGATCAGGGCGTTGACGTCCTCGACCCCGGCCTGGGCCAGGGCCGCGGCCTCCTCGGCCGTGCGCCCGCCGGTCACCCGCGTATAGAACCGCTCCACCTCGCGCCGGACCATCGGCGTCAGGACCTCGGCATAGATGTGCGCATCCTGCGCGAAAAACCCGGTCTCCGGCGTATAGCCCGCCGCCCGCACGCGTCCCCAGGCCCGCGCCACCGCCAGGTCCAGCGGCGCCAGCGCCCGCCCCTCCGGCGTTTCGACCGCGAACAGCACCCCGCCCTCGATCAGGGTCTCGATCTCTGCGACCTCCAGCCCCGCCGCCGTCGCCGCCTCGGCCAGCGGCGCGGGCGGCCCGCCCGGCGCGAAGCCCAGCCTGGGCCCCAGCAGCGCCTCGAAGCCGGGGATCGGCTCCATCTCCCCATGGCTCGGCCGGTCCAGCAGCGTCTTGATGAAGCTCAGCGGCAGGTAGCGCTCGTCCTGCAGCCGCTTGATGGCCGCCAGCCGCGTCACATGCTCCTCGGAATAGTCGGCCACATTGGGCTTCGGCCGCGCCGGCTCGGGCAGCAGCCCCAGGCCGATATAGTAGCGGATCGTCTCCCGGCCCACGCCGCTCCGCCGCTCGAGATCGCGCATCTTCACAAGGCCTAGCCCTGGTCGAGGTCGCGGGCCGGGTCAAGGTTGCGCCAAGCCCTATTTCGGGGACAGTTTACTTAATTCATCCCGCTCCGAGCGCCGCCGCCTCCGCCCTCGACCGAATTAAGTAAGCTGTCCCCGAAATAGGCCGCACCCCCGTACCCATGACCCCCGCGTCCTGCCATTGCGGCGCCGTCCGCTTCACGGTCGACAGCCCGCCGGCCCAAGTGAACGACTGCACCTGCTCGATCTGCCGCCGCTACGGCGCGCTCTGGGCCTATTACCCGGTGGCCCAGGTCACCTTCGCCCCCGACAGCGGCCCCACCGACACCTATGTCTGGAAGGACCGCATCCTCGCCTTCCACCGCTGCCGCGCCTGCGGCGTCCTCACCCACTGGTCGCCCACCGACCCAGACTGGCCGCGCATGGGGGTCAACGCCCGTCTGATGGAGCCCGAAGTCTACAACGCCGCCGAGCGCCTGCGCGACGGCCAGCCCGAGGCCGCCCGATGACCGCCGCCTCCCGCATCCAGTCGGCCTCGACGTGCCCTGGGTCACCAGCTGGTCCGACGAGCCCGAGACCGGCGTCGCCCCCTGCCCCAGCGTCGACGGCCAGCTCGCCATCGGCCAGGCCGAGAACGCCGGCGTCGGCCGCCCGCTCTATTCCCAGAACCACCTGTTCCGCCAGCGCCGCACGGTGCGCGAGATGTTGTGCCCCATGTGCGGCCGCCCCACGCCGCGTCCGCGGTCTCCGGGCGCACCCTCACCCCCACCGGCCGCGCCCCCGGCCCCACGCCCCAGACGGGATACTGGACCACCGCTGGTGAGCTCCGCGCCCGCGGCTTCGGCGCCGCCCTGCCCGCCGACCTCCCCGACACCAGGCGCCTGCTCAACTGCGGCGCCATCGCCCCGCTGCACCACGCCTGCGCCCACGCCGCCGTCACCCGCTGCCCGCACCTCGGCAGCCGCCCCGACAAGAGCCTGAAACGCTTCCCCGCCGCCTGGGTGGTGATCCCGCTGTGGATCGAGGCTCGCACCAGCCGCCCGCCCGCCCGCAGCGTCCCGGTCGTCAGCTTCCTCCAGCTCGTCGGCCTCGACCCCTAGATGGCCGACCCACTGCAGGACGCCCTCGACTACGCCCGGGGCCAACTCACCACCGGCTTCCTCGTCGTCCGCGAGGGCGAGGTCTTGGCGCGCGCCAACTGGCCGGCCCCCGCCGACGCGGGCGCCTTCCACGCCGCCTTCGCCTATGAGACCAACGCCGCGGGCGAGCTACTGGAAGACGTCGCGTCGCTGCAGAAGAGCGTGGTCGCCCTGCTCTGCGCCATCGCCGCCGACCGTGGCCTCCTCGCCTACGGTCGCCCGGTCTCCCATTATATCGGCCCAGGCTGGTCCAAGGCGCCCGACGAGGCGGCGATCACCGTCGACCACCTGCTGACCATGACTTCGGGCCTGGACGAGCGCTTCGAGGTCGAGGCCGCCCCCGGCGCGCGCTTCTTCTACAACACCCCGGTCTACGCCGTGCTGAAGCGCCTGCTCACCATCGTCGCCGGCCGGCCGCTGGAAGACCTCACCCGCGACTGGCTGGCCGCCCCCGCCGGCCTCGCCGACACCGCCTGGCGGCCGCGTCCCGCCGCCCTGGCCGACGTCGGAAACCCGACGGGCCTGGTGACCGGGCCCACCGACATGGCCCGCATCGGCCAGCTCGTCCTCGACGGCGGCCGCGCCGCCGACGGAACCCGCGTCGTCTCGGAAGCCGGCCTCGCCGCACTGTTCGAACGAACCACAACCAACCCGGCCTATGGCCGCCTCTGGTGGCTGAACGGCGGCGCCTTCACGCTCCGCGCCCCCGCCCAGCGGGTCGAAGGCCCGCTCATCCCGTCGGCGCCGCGCGACACCATCGTCGCGATCGGCCACCTGGCCCGCCGCATCTATGTGGTCCCAAGCCTGCAGGCCGTGATCGTCCGCCCCGGCCAGGCCCCACCCGACCCCGACTTCGACGACCAGCTCTGGCGCCGCCTGGCGCCCGCTCTAGGTCAGGACCCAGCCGGATAGCCTGATGCGACTTTGCCCGCTCCCCCTCGCGGGGGAGAGGAACGCCAAATCCGGCAGCGCCCCTACCAATACCCCGCCATGATCTCGCCGGCCCAGTCCGCC
>CAMFIW010000438.1 GCA_945952355.1 uncultured Phenylobacterium sp.
CATCCGTCCGACCTGCTGATCCTCGCCGCCCGCCCCTCGATGGGAAAGAGCGCGCTGGCCGTGAACATCGCCTTCCACGTGGCCAAGAACTACGCTTGGGAGCCGCAGCCGGACGGCAGCCGCAAGACCGTCAGCGGTGGTGTCGTGGCCTTCTTCCAGCTCGAAATGTCGGCCGAACAACTTGCCATGCGCATGTTGGCCGAACAGTCCGGCGTCTCCGGCGACCGGCTGCGCAAGGGCGAGATCGACGCGGTGGAGTTTGGTCGGGTGCGCGACGCGGCCCTGGAGATTCAAGAAGCCCCGTTCCATATCGACGCCACCGGCGGCATCACCATGGCCAAGCTGGCGGCCCGCGCCCGCAGGCTTAAGCGCACCCAGGGCCTGGATCTGATCGTGGTCGACTACCTGCAGCTCGTGACCATGGGCGAAGGCAGCCGGGTCGACAATCGCGTTCAGGAGGTCAGCGCCATCACCCAGGGCCTGAAGGCCCTCGCCAAAGAGCTGTCAGTGCCGATCATCGCGCTCGCTCAGCTCTCCCGCCAGGTCGAGGCCCGCGAGGACAAGAAACCCCAGCTCTCCGACCTGCGGGAGTCCGGCTCGATCGAGCAGGACGCGGACTGCGTGATGTTCATCTATCGCGAGGAGTATTACCTCTCGCGCACCGAGCCGCGTGAAGGCACGCCCGAACACCTGACCTGGCAGGAGCAGATGGACCAGGTGGCCGGCCAGGCGGAGGTGATCATCGGCAAACAGCGTCACGGACCAATCGGCACCGTGAAGCTCAGCTTCAACTCCGATCTGACCAAGTTCGGAAACCTGGCGCGCGATCACAGCCGCTATGAGGTTCGCTGACCTAGCGGAGGCGATCCCCAGCCGCTAAGGGGAGCGGCGATGCCCTCCCCCTCCTCCGCCACGCTTACGATCGACCTCGACGCGCTCGCCCACAATTTCGGGGTGCTGCGCGGCCATGCGGGCGCGGCCGAGATGGCGCCGGTGGTGAAGAGCGACGGCTACGGCCTGGGCGCGGGCCCTGTCGCCTGCCGACTCTGGGCGGAAGGCGCACGCAGCTTCTTCGTCGCGCGGCTCTCGGAAGGCGAAGCCTTGCGCCAGTCGCTAGGGCCGGGCCGCGCGGCGACCATATATGTGCTCGACGGCCTGCCGACCGGCGCTGGCGCACGGCTCGCGACGGCGAAGCTCACGCCCATCCTGACCAGCCTGCCCCAGGTGGCCGAGGCCCAGGCGCTCGCCGCCCAGGCGGGCGGCCTGCACGTCGGCCTGCATGTCGACACAGGGATGAACCGTCAGGGGATCACCCCCGACGAGGCTCGAGCATTGGCCCAGGCCCCGGATCGCCTCGCCCCGCTGGACGTCGGCCTGGTCATGAGCCATCTCGGTTCGGCGACCGATCCCGAGGACCCGCGCAACGCGGCTCAGCTCGCGAAGTTCGAAACGATCCGCGCACTGTTTCCAGTGGCCCGCGCCAGCCTCGCGGCGTCCGCCGGCATCTTCCTCGGCGCGGACTATCGCTTCGACATGGTCCGCCCCGGTGTCAGCCTCTATGGCGGCGGGCCGGAGGAACGGCCCGACCCGCGCCTGAAGGCGGTGGCGACCCTGGACGCACCGATCCTCGACATCCGCAACATCGCCGCGGGCGAAATGATCGGCTACGGCTCGAAGACGGTGGTCGAAATCCCGACGCGCGCGGCGATCGTGGCGGCCGGCTACACGGACGGCGTCATCCGCATGGCCAAGGGCCGGGCGGCGGCCTGGTTCGCCGGCGCGCTTCGGCCAGTTCTCATCGTCAACATGGACCTGATCGCCGTCGACATCGGGAACGCGCCCGCACGCCCAGGCGAACGGGTCGAACTGATGGGCCCCCACGCCCAGATCGACGAACTCGCGGCCGCCGCCGGCACCGTGGCTCACGAATGCCTGGTGCGGATGAGCGCTCGGGCGGAACGAGTATATCTCGGGGCGATCTAGCTCTTGGCGAGGCCTTCGAGGCGACCGAGGTCGATCGAGCCGACGGCGGCTTTCAGAGCGTCCATATCGACATTGTCGCCCTCGGCCGAGACCATGAAGCGGTCGGCGACCATCACGCCGTACTCGCCGTGCTTCGAGCTTCTGTCATCGGACTCGGTCGTCATGCGGCCGTCGACCTTGCCGACCTTCTCGTATCGGCCGCTCTCCTCCCGCGAAGACTGCACGTTGAACGCCCCGGCCAGGCCGGCCAGGGCGCCCGTGGCGCCCATATCGGTGACCTTGAGCTTCAGATTCCCGTCGCCCTTGGAGTAGTCGCCTTCCGCGACCGAGGCGCCCATGCCGCCCGCGGCGCTGCTCTCGGCGTTGAGGCCCGTACGGGTGAAGCCCCCCACGGCCCCTGGCAGATAGGCTTTGAGGACCTCCGGATCGGTCAGCTTGACCTTGCCGGCCTTTGCGTCGGCCTGCGCGGCCGCCAATTGCTCTGACGCCGCCTGCAGCTTGCCGACATCGATCGAGCCGGCAGGCGTCTTGATGGCCCCGGACATCGTTCCGGGCGTCCCGCGCGCGTCGCTCAGCAAGGAGCGCCCGCCGACGGCCGCTACCGAGCCCACCACGGCGCCGATCACAAGGAAGATAACCACGGCGACCACGATGACTACGGCCGTGTAGGCCACCGCCTTGTCTTCAGCCACCTTCATCAGCTTGGGCAGGCCGATATAGAGCAGCCATAGACTGTAGAGGCCGGTCAAAATGGTCAGCGGCGCCAGGGGGTGGATCAGGAGGAAGACGCCGCCCACCCAACTCGCCGTCGAGGCGTAGGCGATGACCTTGAACGCCTGAACGGGGTTCTTGGTCCCCCCGAAGTTCGGAGCCAGGCCGTCGATGATGAGCGACATCACATAGAGACCCGCGAGTCCGAGGCCGTAATTGACGATCGCCTGCACGATCACCCAGACGGGATTGGGCCGGAAGGTCACGCCGAACAACGAGCCGTAACCGAAGATCAGCGTGCCAATCAGGCCGCAGACCGCGGGGATCGCCGCCAGCGGTATCGCGTAGCTTCTGTAGAGGTCGGCGACCGTCGCAGGCTCGCCGTCGATCACGTCCCAAGTCGGCTTGGGCTGGGTCAGTATCGCCCTCACCCGGGCGATGAGGTTCGCCCCAGCCGAACCCGGATCCACCACACTCATGTCAGCCTCCCAGCTTGAAAGTCCTTCAAACACGCCCCAATTGCCTGACCCTAGCGGAACCCTACGGCGCGGCAACCGCCAGTTCCGGCCGAACGCCACGCCGCGCGAAGACGGCTAGACTGGCCGCCCGCACGAATCAGGAGACCCCATGGCCCGCGACGGCGCCGTCTATGTTTGCCAGTCCTGCGGCGCGGCGCAGACCAAATGGGCCGGCCAATGCCCTGCTTGCCGGGCCTGGAACACCCTGGTCGAAGAAGTGCAGTCGCGGCCGCCAGGCGGCTTGGCGCCCACCAAGGGTGGCAAGGCTCGCGGCCTGAACTTCGAGGGACTGTCTGCCGAAACGCCTGCCCCGCCACGCATCGTCACCGGCGTCGAGGAGTTCGACCGCGTCTGCGGCGGTGGGGTCGTGCCAGGGTCGGCGATCCTCGTGGGCGGCGATCCGGGGGTCGGCAAGTCGACCCTGCTGCTGCAGGTCGTGGGCTCGGCCTCACGGCTGGGGGC
>CAMFIW010000439.1 GCA_945952355.1 uncultured Phenylobacterium sp.
GAGATCATGCCTAGTCTCGTGGGCTCGGAGATGTGTATAAGAGACAGAGCTTGGGCTTGGCGGGCGCCGGCTTCGGCCGCGGCTTCAAAGCGCTGTAGGGGATCGGCGCGTTTGGCGTGGGCGCAGGCGCGGAGGCCACGGGCGTGGCGTCCTGCGCCTGGATCGCGGCGGGGGCCAGGAGAAGCGCCGCGAGCACGGCGGTGAAGGTCTTGGGCAGGCGCATGCGGAGGGGTCGGCTCGAGGCGGGTGGCGAAGCGGTCTTTTAGGGCGCCGAGCGGGGTCCGGCTAATCCCCTTTGGGCGGTGGCGTCGAAGGGAAGACGTAGAGCGGCAGGAGCGGGCGAAGCTGCGGCCCAATAAAGACCTGCGGCTCGGAAGGAGGCTTCATCCCTTCCTTGAGCTCCCGCGCCGCCACGCAGGCCTGGACCTGGGTCGCGAGCGTCGGGAAGTCGTGGGCATGCGGGCTTACCTGCAGGAAGCAGTCGTCGAAATAGGGATACTTGTCGGTCTCGCCGCATCCGAACGAGGTGCGGTCGCGCCGCGCGGCGGTCAGCACCATGCGATTGGGTCCAGCCAGGTCCGGCACGAACACACCCGAGAAACAGGCCGAGATGATCACGATGGTCGGGCGGGTCCCGCAGGTGCGGTCGAGCATGGCGCCCAGCAGTCCAGGCGGCAGGATCGACTGGTCCACCACCACCCCGTTCGGCGCCCCGTGCGAGGAGAAATAGATCAGACAGCCGTCCTTGGCCTTGGCGGTCAGGTCGACCAGGGTGTCGTAGATGTCCTTGGGCGCGGTCTTCAGCGGGACCGGGTCGTGGTAGCGCTCCGGCCGCACGGAGAACTGGCGCATGTTGGCGGCGTCGAAGCCGACCCTCTGCAACTCCTTGGAGACGTCGCGCCGCGCGTTGTCGAAGGCTTCGGACGGGCCGCCGGAATGGGCGTGCCAGTCGCCGGCGACCACCACGGCGGCCCAGTTCTGGAACGGGGAGGCGGCCTGCGCGCTCGCGGCGACGATCAACGCCAGGACGCAGACCAGCCCGGCGAGACCCGTCCGGTGGATCATCTACTTCTTGTAGTTCTGGAAAGGCGTGGGGACCGCGGTGCCGGTGGCCTTGGCCAGCAGGCGGCCCTCGGCGTCGTAGAGCTCACCCTCGGTGAAGGCGATGGTGCGGCCCCATTTGGCCACCTTGCCGATCCCCTTGATCCTGCCCGGCATGGCGGGGCGGTAGAAGGTCGTTTTCATTTCCGCGGTCGGCGCCACGTGGGTCATGCCCGAGGCGACCATGCAGGCCACGCTCATGCACTCGTCCAGCATGGCGCAGAGATAGCCGCCCTGAATCTGCTTCATGGGATTGAGCAGCAACTCAGGCTTGGCGTCGAAGGACACCTCGACCGACTTCTCGGCCTGGCTGACGGCGACGATGTGGAAGCCCAGGGTCTGCGACCCGGTCGGTTGGTTCTTGGTGCGATGGAACCGCGCCAGGATCGCTTCGTCGGTGAGAGCCTCGGTCTCGGCGACATCGGTCATGTGCGGTTGGCTCACTTCTTCCGGAAATGGTCGAGGGAGACCACGTTGGGCGCGTTCGGGTCGGCGGCGGTCGGCGCGGCGGCGGTCTCCGGCTCGGGCTGCGCGGCCTCGGGCGCCGTCGTGGGCGCCTCGAACTGCAACAGGAACTGGACGCTCGGGTCATAGAACCGGGTCAGCGCCGCATAGGGCACCGAGAGCCGCTTGGGCTGGCCGCCGAACTTCAGGGTCACCGAGAAGAAGGTCTCGCCCGGCGCCAGGTCCCAGTACTGGTGCTGCAGGACGATGGTCATCTCGTCCGGGTACTTGCTCAGCAGGTCTGCAGGGCCGGAGACGCCCGGCGCCTCGGTCTTGAAGGTGATGTAGAAGTGGTGCGCGCCCGGCAGGCCCTCGGGCTGCGCCGCGCGGCGCAAGGCGGCCTTCACCACGCCGCGCAGGGCCTCCTGGGCCATGGCTTCGTAGTGCATCTGGTCTTGGGCCGGGGGGTCCTGGGCCATGGGGTCTCCATGCGGCGTCACGCGGCGGCAAGGGTAGCGTTTCGGGTGGCCCGCGCAAGGCGCCTCGCCTGTCGCGCGCGCATGTCGCAGCCGCCGCGGGAGCGGGGCCGATTATGGGCTGTCCGGAGGGAACGAGGTGGAGGGCTTCTGTTGCAAGGCGCCCTCCGGGCCCCGCCTAGCGCTGCTAAGACGCTAGGAGTTTAGGTCGAAATCTATCTGACGCTTACGCGGCCAGACGGACTTCTTCAGCGAAGTTGTCGTTCGCATTTAGTTCAAAGCCCGAAACGGTGGGCCAGGCCGGAAGAAAGCAACACCTTTACACGTCTGTCGATGCTGATCGGCCCCGCACTTTCCCGCGACAACCGGGGGAAGGATTGGTGGAGCCGCCGGGAATCGCACCCGGGTCCAGTCCGCTTATTGCGTGCGCGTTTATCCTCATAGTCCGGCGAACCGGACGCTCCAGATATAGGCGCGATCGGTTAGGTTTTGAAGAACGGATCGTCCGTCCTGGGCGCTTTCGCCGTTCACGAAGCGCGAGCGGCGGGGGCGGATTTCGCCGATGACCACCTTTCCTGCGTGGACGGGTTTGCCCGAAAAAGCCTTGCGCCACTAGGCTTTGCGCCAATTCCTCCCACGCCATCGAGGCCCACCGACATGTCTTCGCTCGTCCACGCCGCCAAGCCCCTTCTCCTCGACTTCCTGTCCACGATCGTCTTCCTGGTGCTGATCGCCATGAAGGTGGATCCGACCATCGCCGCCTCGCTGGCGATCGGCCTGGGAGTCGCCCAGGTGCTGTTCCTGAAGGTCACCGGCCGGCCGGTCGCGCCCCTGCAATGGATGGGCCTGGGCCTGGTGCTGGTGTTCGGCACGGCCAGCCTGCTGACCCACGACACCCGTTTCCTCATGGTCAAGCCGACCATCGTCTACCTGCTTATCGGCGGCGTGATGCTGCAGCGCGGCTGGATGCTGCGCTACCTGCCGCCGGTCGCCGCTGGGCACGGCGAGGACGTCATGGTCGCCTTCGGCTATGTCTGGGCCGGCCTGATGCTGTTCACCGCGGTGGCCAACGCCGTCGTCGCCATCGCCTTCACCTCGCACTGGGTGGCCTTCATGGCGATCTTCCCGATGGCGTCGAAGGTGGCTCTGTTCGCGATCCAGTACGCGGTGACCCGTCGCATCGTGCGCCGCCGGATCATCTCCTCGCGCGAAGCGCCGCAAGCCGCCGCCGCCTGACCCGAACCCACCGGCTCCCCTCTCGCGCCGCTCCGGATTCCCGGGGCGGCGTCTTCTTTTGGGCGCTCAGTCCCGCAGGGCCTCGGCGATCAGCTCGTCGACAAGGAACTCCTTGTAATGCTTGAGCAGGGCATAGGACCGTTCCACCCGCGCCGGATCGTCGGTCAGCAGCATCTCGATCGACAGGCCGCGCATGGCGGCCATGTGCAGGCTGACCATCGATTCGATCGCGGCGCGGTTCTTGATCCCCAGGTGCTGGGCCCGCTCCCACATGCTTTCGCAGCGCCGCCGCTCGATGTCGTTGAACATGGCGGGCAGCTTTTCGGCCAGCACCTTGTCCGACCGCGCGGCGATCATGATCTCCAGCTTCGCCATGACCGCCGGTGTCTTCTGAGC
>CAMFIW010000440.1 GCA_945952355.1 uncultured Phenylobacterium sp.
GGTCGACCTTGGAGAAGTCGGTGATCGTGTCGACGCCGCTGCCCTTGGCGAAGACGAAGGTGTCCTTGCCCGTGCCGCCGGTCAGCAGGTCGTTGCCCGTGCCCCCAACGATGGTGTCGTTGCCCGCACCGCCATTGATGGTGTCGTTGCCCGCACCGCCGTCCAGATAGTTGTTGCCGGCGTTGCCCTTGATCACGTTGTTCAGGCTGTTGCCCGTGCCCGTCCAGTTGTTGGTGGCCGTGTCGCTGATCGTCAGGTTCTCGACGTTGTCGGGCAGGGTGTAGTCACCCTTCGCCACCACCGTGTCGATGCCGCCGCCGGCCGCCTCGATGATCACCGTCTTGCCGGCCGTGATGTAATAGGTGTCGTCGCCGGCGCCCCCCGACAGCGTGTCGCCGCCGGACTTGCTGGTGAAGGTGTCGTTCCCCGAGGTCCCCGTCAGCGACTGGTAGTTCCAGTTGCCGTCGATGGCCTTGCCGACAACGGTCGTGTCGACGGTCGGGGTGGTGGTGACCGCCGCCGCGGGCGTGGTCGTGGCGGCCCCAGCGCTGGCGGTCGGCGTGGTGGCGGTCACGGCCGAGGTGGTCGCGGTGACCACGCTGGTCACGACCGACCCGGTGACGCCGTAGAGGCCGCCGATGTCGTGGGCCGACTCCGTGGTGACGATCAGGGCGTTCGTGTAGTAGCCCGCAGCCGTCGGGGTCCACTTCTGGACCAGCGAGTTGCTGGCCGCCGTATTCGCCTGCGCGCCGGTCGCGCCCGACTGGTCGTTGTACGAGCCGGTCGTGTTGTCGTGCGTCGAGATATTCTGCGTGCCGCCCGAGAGCAGGATCCCCGGGGCAGACTTCCAGTCCGAGCCGGAGGTCTGCAGCAGGGTGTTGTGGTCCACGCTGGCGCCGTGGACGTCCCAGAGGGTGATGCCCTGGAAGTTGCCGTTGAGGATCGCGTTGCCGGTGATCGAGACGTTCGTGTAGCCGACCGCGCCGCCCTGCATCCACATGCCGAGCACGGCGGTGCCTTTGCCCTGCTCCATCAGGTTGTTGCTGATGGTGATGTTGTTGGACGCGCTGGTCTGGCCGGCGTTGGTCCACATCGCCAGGAAGTCGGCGTGGTCGCCCGCGCCCCAGTTCCACGGATTGATGTCGTGGATGTGGTTGGAGTCGATCGTGATGTTGTTGCCGCCGCCGGCGACGATGCCCGTGGTGCGGGTGTCATGCACGTCGTTGTGGGAAATGGTGACGTTGTCCGAGGCGTTGAGGACGATGCCCTTGTAGAAGTTCGAGACTTCGACGCCGTCGACCTTCACGCCGTTGGAGCCGGTGACCAGAACGCCGTAGCCGGTGGGCAGGCCGAGCACGTTGCCGGTCGAGTCCAACGTCGTGGCGGTCTGGGCGACCCCGTTCACCGCATTGCCGCCGGTCACCGTCGAATGGACGAAGGTGATGTCGGACGCGTTGTTGATCTTCACCGCCGGCGAGAAGCTGTACGTCGAAGAATTCGGGACGTAGTTCACCGAGATGGTGTCGAGCTTGATGTGCGAGGCGCCGTTCAGGTTCACCGAGCTGAAGACCGCCGGCGCCGAAGCGCTCTGCGACGTGATCGTCACGTCGCTGGAAAAGGCCTTGCTGATGTAGAGGTCGCCGTAGTTCCCGCCGGCGAGGCTGATGGTGTCGCCGGCTTTAGCCGTGGTGAGCGCGCTGTTGAGCTGCGCCGCATTGGTCACGGTGATCGTCGTCATCGAAAGTACCCCTGTTCACCACCACTGACCTAAATGATGCGGTTAGCGTAGGAATACTGAGTGCGACCCAGTTTATCCTGAACGATTTATTGCCAAGTCAGCGAGGCAACACGTTCTTGCGCTATCGACACGAGAACAGTGCCGCTTGAGCCTTTGATTTGCACTTAAGCAAGGTGGTTAAATTCTTGAGAACGCTAGGGGTTTCTTAAGAGTCAAGCTTGGCCGCAAACGGGACTAAACCCTTGCGCGGCAAGGCGTTGAGAGCGTCAGGCGGCGGATGACGGTTGACGGGAACTGCGTCGGGTGGCCGCAGGTCGTTAGGCTTTGTTCAATCCGTCCGGGCGCTCAGGGCCGGGCGAAACCGCCTGCCTCAGGCGGGCATTCGGCTTATCTTCATTCCTGGCCGCTAAGGCTGGCGGCCATCGACCTGCGGCCACGAACCGCGTAACGGGGCGTCACGCCCAGGGAAAACCGGCGCCCGCCGCACGAGCTTCATGACCTGGTTCCTGTCTTTCCTTCGTCGTTTCACCGAGGGCCACCTCCGCGGCGCGCTCGTGGGCTCGGTGATGTCGCTGGCGAGCAAGCTCGCCACGGCGGGCCTCGGCTTCGGCGTGACCGTCCTGATCGCGCGCAAGTTCGGCGCGGCGGGTTCGGGAACTTGGGTGCTCGGCAACACCTTCCTGATGATCGCGGGCTATGTCGCCCTTTGCGGGCTCGACTACAGCACCACCCGTGCGATCGCGATCTACCGCGCCGCGGAGCGCTGGGCCGCGGCGCGCGCCTGGGCCCTGACCGGCCTGGCCGTGATCGCCGGGGTCGGTGGGGCGGTTAGCCTCCTCCTGTGGGCCAGCCTCGATGTGATCGAGCGCGGGCTCAAGGAAGGCCCCGAGTTCGTCGCCATGATGAGCGTCTTCTGCCTCGCCATCGTGGCGACGGCGGTGGTTCGCCTGGTCGGGGGGCTGTTGCGGGGCCTGAGCCGTTTCGCGCTCGCCGAGTTCCTGGAAGGCGCGGTGATCCCGGTCGCCCTGGGCGCCGCGGCTTTCACCGTCGGGCTGAAGGATCTCGTCCAGGCGGCCTGGATCTATACCGGCGCGACCATCGTCTCGGCGGTGGCGGGCCTGATCATCTGGCAGGTGCTGCTGGCCGGCCGCGGCAAGCCCGCCGAGCCCTTGATGCCCCGCGAGGCCCTGACGCGCAGCCTGCCCCTGGCGGGCACGGTGCTCGCAACCCTCGCCACACCCTGGATCATGACCCTGTTCCTCGCCCGGTTCGCCAACACCGCCGATGTCGGGATCTTCCGGGTCGGCATGCAGTTCGCCCTGCTGCTCAGCTTCCTGCTCCAGGCGGTCGAAACCGGCATGTCGCCGCAGATCGCGGCCCTGCACAGCCAGGGCAAGCTCCACGACCTGCTGGGCGCCACCAAGCAGATGACCTTGCTGCTGATCCTGCTGGGCGGCGTGCCCTCGATGATCCTGATCGTCTTCGCGCCGCAGTTCCTTTCCCTGCTGGGTCCCGAATTCCCTTCCGGCGCCACGGCCATGCGCATCTTGCTGGCCGGCCAGGTGCTGAAGCTGCTGAGCGGGCCGGTCGGCAGCTATCTGGTCATGACGGGCCTGGGACGCATGTCCCTATGGAACGCCATCAACAGCGCCATCGTGGTCTTCGTGCTGTGCGCCATCCTGATCCCGCTGAGGGGAATCGAGGGCGCGGCCATCGCCGGCGCGGCCTCGACGGTCGTGCGCTACCTTACCGCCACCATCGTGCTGTGGCGGGTGCATGGCATCTTCCTGCCCCTGGGCCTGGCCAAGGCCGGCGGCGGGACCGCGACGGGTGGCGGCGGAGCGACGGCCGGCGAGGCCGCCTAGGTCGTGGACTCATAAGCCCGCATCCAGAGGCGGGTTGAGGCGAGCAGG
>CAMFIW010000441.1 GCA_945952355.1 uncultured Phenylobacterium sp.
GCTCAAGGGCGACCGCCGCTTCGCCGATGATCAGGCGATCATGGGCGGCATCGGCCGCTTCCGCGGCGTCCCGGTGGTGGTGATGGGCCACGAGAAGGGGCGCGACACCGTCACCCGCGTGAAGCACAACTTCGGCTATGCGCGGCCCGAGGGCTACCGCAAGGCGATCCGCCTGCTGGAGATGGCCGAGCGGTTCCACCTGCCTGTGATCAGCTTCGTCGACACCACCGCGGCCTATCCGGGCGTGGGCTCGGAGGAGCGCGGCGTCGCCGAAGCCATCGCGCGCTCGACCGAGAAGTGCCTGATGCTGGAGGTGCCGATGGTCGCCATCGTCACCGGCGAGGGCGGGTCCGGCGGCGCGCTCGGCATCGCCTGCGGCAACCGGGTGCTGATCATGGAGCACGCCACCTATTCGGTGATCCCGCCGGAGGGCTGCAACTCGATCCTGTGGCGCGGCTCGCGAACCCCGGAAGAGGCGGCCAAGGCGTTGAAGATCACCGCCCAGGACCTGCTCAAGATGAAGGTGGTCGACAAGATCATCTCCGAGCCGCCCGGCGGGGCTCATTCCGACCCCGATGCCGCCATGACCGCCGTGGGCGACGCGATCGAGGCGGAACTCAAGGGCCTGGAGAAGCTGTCGGTCGCCAAGCTCAAGAAGCAGCGCGCCGACCGGTTCTACGCCATCGGCCGCAGCGGTCTCCAATAGGGCTACGCGGGCGCCGCCAGGCTTTCGCAACCTGCACGGACTCCGCTAGGGTGGGGCCGAGGGGGCCCACACGAACTTGCCGATTCAGGCGCGCCAGTCGCAAGCCAAGGCCAATGTCGCATTGGTCATAGAGGCCGTCTACGCGCTCGCCGCCTATCCGGACCGCTGGGACCAGCTCATCGACGCCATGGCCGGTGACGGCGCGCCGCCGGCGACAACCTTGCCGCCCGCCGAGGGCGCGGCGCGCGCGCCGTCACCCCCTGGGCAGATGGGTGTCGTGCTGATCGGCCCGCGCGGCGGGGTCGCGGCCTGGAACGCCGCTGGCGAGGCTGTCTTCCACCAGCGCCTCGGGGGCATCGAGGCCGGCGACATGACCTTCTTCAATCCATCCAACCACGAGGCGCTCGACCAGGCCCGCGCGCGGCTGCGCGCGGCGTCCGGTGGGCAGGTGATCGTCAAGTTCACCCAGGCCGCCGACGAGGCCCCGCACTTCGCCTATGTGATCGCGGCCAACGATCTTCCCGCCAGTCTGGCCACGGGCCTCGCCCCGCTGATCGCGGGCGGCGGCGAGGCGACCGCGGCGATCGTCTTCCCCGCGGTGGAAGCGACCGACCGGCTGTGGGCCAATCTGCGCGAGAGCTTCGGTCTCACCCCGGCCGAGACCCGCTTGGCGGCCCGGTTGAAGGACGGGCTCACGCTCAAGGAGGCCGCGGGCGAGCTTGGCGTCAGCATCAACACCGTGCGCAACCAGCTGCGTGCGATCTTCGACAAGATCGGCCTGTCGCGGCAGAGTGACCTCATCCGAGCGCTCACCCAACTGTCCTCCCTGGCCGGATCGCTCGGCGACGGCCTGCCGGCGGGGCCCGTCGGCCCCGTGATCAGCGCCACTGAGCGCGGCGCGGTGCAAAGCGCGCCGGAGCTGCGCTTGCTGCGCCTGCCGGACGGCCGCCGCCTGGCCTGGCGCGAGTATGGCGACCCTCGGGGCGTCGCGGCCCTGGTCATTCACCAGGGCCTGGGCTGTAGCGTCCTGCCCCGCGGCTCCGACGCCCTGGCCCGAGATCTCAAGCTACGCCTGGTCTGTCCCGAGCGCGCCGGCGCGGGCCGCTCCGATCCGATGCCGGGCTTCAGCTACGAAGGGGTCGCCGCCGATCACCAGGCCCTGATGGACGATCTCGGCGTGGATCGCGCCCGGATCGTGTCCTTCATGGCGGGCGCCCCCTTCGCCCTGGCCACGGCCGCGCGCCTCGGCCGTCGGGCGGAACGCATGCTTCTAGCCTCGGTGCGACCCTCGGGAATCATGGTCGAGACCGACCGCGACGTGGGCCACAAGGTAGTGCAGTTCCGCCGCCGTATCCTTCGCAACGCCTGGCTGGCCGACCTGCTGTTCGCGATGATGCGCCGCCAGATCAATCCGCGGCAGGTCGAGCGGTTCGTCCGCGCCGCCGCCTCCGCGCCCAGCGACGCCGCCTACCTCGCCGCCCATCCCGGGGTGGTGGAGTTCATCATCGACTATCTTTCCGAAAGTTTGGCGGTGACCAGCAAGGGCATCGCCGACGAGGTGAAGCTGGCCGCCCGCACGCCGAGGCTGGAGCTGCGCGGCATGACCGCCCCCATCACCATTTGGCACGGCGCCGACGACCCGATGACCAGCCTCGACGACGTCCGCGCCTGGCTGATCGGCCGCATCTCGCACGAGCGGCTGTTCAACGGCACGGGCCACTTCCTCCCCCACAAGCACTGGCCTGAGACCCTGGCTTGGCTGGCCGAGCCTTAGGCCGACGGCCCAATCTCGAATCCGGCGTCATGGCCGGGCATGTCGCGGTCACCCATGATCTCCGCGCTGGGAGACTGGCCTTGACCTCGGATGCGTATGCGGCGCCGGCACGAGGCCGGCGATGACGTTCGGGCACGCGGGTGGCCCCATCCAACGCCCAAAAGAAATCCCGCCGGCCCAAAGGCCAGCGGGATCGCACTTCACCCCGGCCGGCTCGCGCCGGCCCAGGTCTCTCCTAGTATTCCAGGTTCACGCCCACGAAGAAGAAGCGGCCGCGGTTGTCGAACGATGACGAGCCGGTGCCCGTGCCGGTAAAGGTCTCCGGCAGGTAGGGCGGGTGTTCGTCGGTGATGTTCAGAACGCCGGCGCGCAGGCGGACGTTGTCGTTCAGCCGATAGGCCACGCGCAGGTCATGGTTGTAGTAGTCGCCGGTGTAGTAGGGCGACAGGGCCGTCGGCGCGAAGGCCGTCGTGGACGCCATCGAACCGATGTAGTGGGTGGTCCACGTCAGGGCCAGGTCGTGATAGGTCCACCGGACGCTCGCCGAGCCCTTCCATTCGGGCGTGGCGTTGGTGATCGTGTTTGCGAGTTGGGTGTAGGACTGGCCCGGCAGGCCTTGCAGGGCCCACTTGTACATCCAGGTCGCGTCGGCGCGGAACGCCAGCGTACCCACGTCGCGCTTGAACCAGTCTTCCAGGTTCACGCCGTACTCGAGCGAGTAGTCGTAGCCCTCGACCTTCACCTTCGCCACGTTCTGGTTGGTCAGCTCGACCAGCCGCACGCCGCCGGGCACCGCGCCGCCGGCCGTGCCGGTGGCGTCACGCTTGATCAGCGCGCAATACGGGTTCGAGGCGTAGGCGGTGCTCGAGTCGTAGCAGAGCGACTGGAACAGGGTGTTGATCGGGATCGTGCCGACCTGGTCGGAGATGTTGTAGCGGAAGAAATCCACCGACATCTTCAGGCCGCGCACCCAGTGCGGCTGGTACACGAAGCCCAGCTGGTAGGTGTCGGCCGTCTCCGGACCGAGGTTCGGGTTGCCGCCCTGCAGCAGTTGAAGCGACGAGCGGCCGGTGCCGATGTTCGACACGAAGGTCGCCGAATTCCAGCCGGCGTTCACCGCGGCGCGGCCGACCGAGCGGGCGGCCTTCTGGGCTGCGGTCGCCGC
>CAMFIW010000442.1 GCA_945952355.1 uncultured Phenylobacterium sp.
GCGCAGGTGCCGAGATAGCGCAGGAGCTGGCGCAGCTTCGTCGCGTAGGCGCGCGCCTCCTCCGACGAGCGCAGGTCGGGCTTCGATACGATCTCCATGAGCGCCACGCCCGACCGGTTGAGGTCGACGAAGCTCATGGTCGGGTGCTGGTCGTGCAGCGACTTGCCGGCGTCCTGCTCGAGGTGCAGGCGCTCGATGCCGATCGTGATCTGGCCGCCGGTTTCCGGCAGGTCGACCAGCACCTCGCCCTCGCCCACGATCGGGCTCTTGTACTGGCTGATCTGATAGCCCTGCGGCAGGTCCGGGTAGAAATAGTTCTTCCGGTCGAACACCGAGCGCAGGTTGATCTCGGCCTTCAGGCCGAGGCCGGTGCGGATCGCCTGGCGCACGCATTCCTCGTTAATGACGGGCAGCATGCCGGGCATGGCCGCATCGACCAGCGACACGTTGGCATTGGGCTCGCTGCCGAACGTGGTGGAGGCGCCGGAAAACAGCTTGGCCTTGGAGGTCACCTGGGCATGGATCTCCATGCCGATGACGACCTCCCAGTCACCGGTCGCGCCCTTGATGAGCTTCTTGGCGTTCACGGGTGCGTTCATGGGCGTATCGTCCTGCCTGCGGGTGGCGTTCTCGCCTCCGCTTTTGGGTCGGAGAGCGGCCCGGGTCAAGGGGCGGAGCGATGCAACCGGGAACGACCAGGCGCATCGACCGGGTGCAACTGTAACGCCGTGGCATCCAGCAGAGCCGTCGCACACTGTTGCAGCGCGACATGCCGTCGGGGACCGCGATGGAAGAAGGCGACGCCGATCTGATGGACCTTGCCGCCTTCCATTCCTGGGTCTGCACGCAGGAGCGGCGCTACGAACTCGTAGAAGGACGCCCACGGCTCCTGCCTCTCGAGACGGCCTTCCACAGCCGCATATCCATGAACGTCATGCGTTGGCTGATCACGTCGCTCGACCGGAACCGCTACGACCTGTGTTCGTGCCAGTTGGCCATCGAGACCGGCGAACGGACCGTCCGGTTTGCGGACGGGACCGTCATGCCCTTTGCGGACGACGAGTCCTCTTTCAGCGCCGAGCGGGCCCTTTTCATCTACGAAATTGCTTCACCGGAAATCCTGCAGCTCGATCTCGGTCCGAAAAGGGCGGAGTACGCCACCCTGCCGAACCTCGTGCAGTACCTGGTCGCATCGGAAGAAGCGCCGAGGGTATTGTCGTGGTCGAGGGATGACGGCTGGAACTGGCCTAGCGAACCGGAGACAGTTTCAGGGATGTCGGGGATGGTTCGGCTTGCGCCGTTCGGCCTGTCGATGTCACTCGCCGAAGTCTACGACCGGGTCTCGTTCGGGTCAGACGCCTGAGCCCCGCATTTTCCGTGCCGAATACCCCACCACGGCCCACAGCAGCCCCGCGATGAAGCGGAAGAGCGCGTGGGCGCCGCCGAACATGTAGCCGCCTTCGAACCAGCTGAACCCCAGCGTGTGCGAGAGGAAGCTCATCGCCGTGCCGGCGAGGCCCGCGGCGAAGCCGGCGAGGATGAGCTTGGCCGCCTGGTTGGCATTCCAGCCCATCCACAGGCCAATGGCCACGACCACCGGGTCGATGAAGGCGAACAGGATCAGCCAGCGGAACGGCGCGAGGTCGGCCCAGAAATGCGGCGGCATGGGAAGGGTCCTCGCGTCGCCGGAGCGCTCAGGCCCACCAGGCCTGCGGCAGGTCGACCCGGCCGGCCGCCTGCTCGATGACCTCGGCGACCGAGAACAGCGTCTCCTCGTCGAAGGCCCGCCCGATGAGCTGGAGGCCCAAGGGCAGCCCCTCGCTGGAGAAGCCGGCCGGCACGGCGATGCCCGGCAGGCCGGCCATGTTCACCGTCACCGTGAAGACGTCGTTGAGGTACATCTCGACCGGGTCCGCCCCACCCTTCTCGCCGATGCCGAAGGCGGCCGACGGCGTCGCCGGCGTCAGGATGGCGTCCACGCCCGCGGCGTAGACGTCCTCGAAGTCCTTCTTGATCAGCGTCCGGATCTTCTGGGCGCGGACGTAGTAGGCATCGTAGTAGCCGGCCGACAGCACGTAGGTGCCGATCATGATGCGCCGGCGGACCTCCTTGCCGAAGCCTTGGGCACGGGTCTTCTCGTAGAGGTCGACGATGTCCTTGCCGGGCACGCGCAGGCCGTAGCGCACGCCGTCATAGCGGGCGAGGTTCGACGAGGCCTCGGCGGGCGCCACGATGTAGTAGGCCGGCAGCGCGTACTTGGTGTGCGGCAGGCTGACCTCGACGATCTCGCACCCGGCCTCCTTCAGCCAAGCGATCCCCTGCTCCCAAAGCTTCTCGATTTCGACCGGCATGTTGTCGACCCGGTATTCCTTCGGAATGCCGATCCGTAGGCCCTTGACCGACTTGCCGACGAAGCTCGCGAAATCAGGGACTTCGATGTCCAGGCTCGTGGAGTCCTTCGGGTCGTGACCCGACATGGACTTGAGCAGGATGGCGGCGTCCTCGACCGTCTTGGCGATAGGGCCGGCCTGGTCGAGCGACGAGGCGAAGGCGACGACGCCCCAGCGCGAGCAGCGGCCGTAGGTCGGCTTGATGCCCACGGTGCCGGTGAAGGCGGCCGGCTGGCGGATCGAGCCGCCGGTGTCGGTGGCTGTGGCGCCCAGGCAGAGGTCGGCGGCGACCGACGAGGCCGAACCGCCCGACGAGCCGCCCGGCGTCAGCTGGGCGTTGCCGCCATTCCGCCGCCAGGGGTTCACCACAGGTCCGAAGGCCGAGGTCTCGTTGGACGAGCCCATGGCGAATTCGTCCATGTTCAGCTTGCCCAGCATGACCGCGCCGTCGCGCCAGAGCTGGCTGGTGACGGTGGACTCGTAGGTCGGCACGAAGTTGCCGAGGATGTTCGAGCAGGCGGTCGAGCGGACGCCTTCGGTACAGAACAGGTCCTTGATGCCGAGCGGCGCGCCTTCCAGCGGACCGGCCTCGCCCTTGGCGCGTCGCGCGTCGGCGGCGCGAGCCATGTCGAGTGCCTTTTCCGGCGTCTCCAGGATGAAGGCGTTCAGCGGCTTGGCGGCGGCGACGGCTTCGACGTGGGCCTGGGTCAGCTCTTCGGAGGAGAAGGACTTGGCGGCGAGGCCGTCGAGCGCGGCCTTCAGGGTGAGCGAAGTGAGCGAGGACATTGTTATTCCACCACCTTCGGCACCACGAAGAAGCCGCCGACGGTCTTGGGCGCATTGGCCAGCACCTTGGCCGGATCGCCGCCGTCGGTGACCACGTCGTCGCGCATCGGAATCGGCATGTGCACGGCCGAGGTCATGGGCTGGACGCCGTCGGTGTCGACCTCGTTGAGCTGCTCGATCCAGGCCAGGATCCCGCTCAGCTCCTTGGCGAGCGGTTCAAGCTTCTCTTCCGGCTGCGCGATGCGCGCCAGCCGAGCGACCTTGCGGACGGTCGCCGCGTCGATGGCCATGGGGCCCTCCTTGAAACACGAGCGCCTGCCCTAGCCGGGAGGGGACGTCGGGGCAAGAGAGAGGGCGCCGGTCAGGGCCCGACGGGCGGTCCAAGGCGGCGTTCGGTCATCCGGTCCTCCAGTTCGGCGAGGTCGGCGACGAACCAGACATGACTGCCGCGATTGGACTCGTAGACGA
>CAMFIW010000443.1 GCA_945952355.1 uncultured Phenylobacterium sp.
GGATCCACCAGGTGGCGTAGGTCGAGAACTTGTAGCCGCGGCGGTATTCGAACTTATCGACCGCCTTCATCAGGCCGATATTGCCTTCCTGGATCAGGTCCAAGAACTGCAGGCCGCGGTTGGTGTACTTCTTGGCGATGGAGATCACGAGGCGCAGGTTGGCCTCGACCATTTCCTTCTTCGCCTGACGCGCCTCGCGCTCGCCCTTCTGCACGGTCTGGACGATGCGGCGATAGTCGTCGATCGGCACGCCGGTCTCGGTGGCGAGGGCGGCGATCTCCTGGCGGATGTCGCCGATCTGGCCGACGTCGTTCTCGGCGAACTTGGTCCAGCGGACGCCCAGCGCCTTCACCTGATCGGTCCAGGTCGGGTTCAGTTCCTGGCCGAAATAGGCCTTCAGGAACTCGCCGCGGCTGATGCCGTAGCTGTCGGCCAGGCGCAGCAGCCGGCCTTCCAGGCCCATCAGGCGCTTGTTGATCGCATAGAGCTGCTCGACCAGGGCCTCGATGCGGTTGTTGTTCAGCTTCAGGGTCTTGAGGTGCTGCACGATCGCCGTGGTCGCGCCCTCATAGGCCTTGCGGTCCGCGTCGGACAGGTCCTCGCCCTTCAGGCGCTTGCCGACCAGCTTCTCCTGCAGCGCGCGGAAGCTGTCGAACTCCGAGGCGATCGCGTCCAGGGTCGCCATGACCCCTTCGCGCAGCTCGCCTTCCATGGCGCTGATGGTCGGGCCGGCGCCGTCGTCGAAGTCGTCGTCGTCGTCCGACTTGGCGACCGCCTCGCCGTCCTCGTTGACCTCGGGCTCTTCTTCCTCGGCCTCGGCTTCACTGGCGCCCGACAGCTCGGCCGCCGCGGCGTTGACGCCGCCATAGGTCTGTTCGAGGTCGATGACCTCGCGCAGCAGGATGCGGCCGGTGCCCAGCTCTTCGCGCCACACCATGATGGCTTCGAAGGTCAGCGCGCTCTCGCACAGGCCGCGGATCATCGTGTCGCGGCCGGCTTCGATGCGCTTGGCGATGGCGATTTCGCCCTCGCGCGACAGCAGCTCGACCGAGCCCATTTCGCGCAGGTACATCCGCACCGGGTCGTCCGTGCGGTCGTAGGCGGCTTCCTTCGGGGTCTCGACGACCGCGGTCTCTTCGCGGACCGCGACCTCGCCGCCCTCGGCGTCTTCTTCCGCCTCGACGACGTTGACGCCCATCTCGGACAGCATGGCCAAGGTGTCTTCAATGGCCTCCGAGGTCACTTCCTCGGACGGCAGCACCTTGTTCAGCTCGTCCATCGTGACGTAGCCGCGGGCTTTCGCCTGCTTGATGAACTTCTTGACGCCGGCATCGGTCAGGTCGAGCAGGGGGCCGTCGCCACCTGTGGTCTCGGGGGTTTCCGCTTCGGCTGCAGTCGTGCTCATCGAAATCTCCGGCATCGGCCCGAACCTCCCTGCAAGGCTTGGGCCGAGAATGGTGAACGGCGGTCTAGAAAGGCCGTTTTGGTAAACGACCCGTCATCCGCCCTAATCGTTCCAGTCCCTGATCGCGCGTTTCAGTGCGTCGCGTTCGCCTTTCAGGCGCTCGAGGGCTTCCATAGCCGGTCGACCGCCCAGGTTTCCCTTGGCGGCGGCTATAGCCTCGTCGAGCGCCGCCAACCTGGAAAGGCGGGCGAAAGCCTGCGACCACTGCGATCTAGCGGCTTCGAGGGAGACATCCGATTTCAGGATGGGCGCGCTCGATGTCGCAGCGGCCCGGTCGATGTCTGTCAGAAGGTTGCTAAACCCGCACTGCGCCAGATGGCGGCTGACGGCAGCAGAGTCAAGATGCTCCGCGTCCAAACGCAGGCGGATGATTTCCTTGGTCAAATCCACGAGCGCCTCGTCGCCGAAACCCTTGGCGGCCAAGGCGTCCTCGAGATGGTCGTCCAGAACGACCGGATCGGCGATCACATATTTGGCCAGCGCGGCGGGCACGAGTTCCAGGGAATGCGCCAAACGCTTGGCCGCCGTGCGGCCCAGCGGCGTCGGGGCGGGGTCCACCCATTCGCGTCCGCGTCCGCCTCGCCCGCCGCCCCGCCATCCGTCCCGACGCGCGAAACCGCCCTGCCCCCCGGGGCGCTCGGCCTGGACGGGCTTCGGCGAGGCCGCGTCGAAGCGCCGCAGCAGGTCCTCGCGATAGGCCTGCTGTAGGTCCTTGTCGGCGATGGCGTTCGCCGCCGCGCGCAGCCGAGACTTGAAGGCCGCCCGGCGCTCAGGCGTGTCCAGCGGCTCCAGGTCGTGCTCGCGCTGGAACAGCACCTCGACGAAGGGCGTGGTCTCCGAGAGCTGGGTGCGCAGGGCCGCGGCCCCCTGGTCGCGCAGTACGTCGTCGGGATCCTTGCCGCCGCTGACCATGGCGAAACGGAAACTCTTGCCAGGCTTCAGCAGCGGCAGCGCACGGTCGATGGCGCGGCCGGCCGCCGTCTGGCCGGCGCGGTCCCCGTCGAAACAGAGGGTGGGTTCCGGATGGTAGCGCCACAGCGCCTCCATCTGCTCTTCGGTCAGCGCCGTGCCCATCGGCGCCACGGCCGCGACGCCCGCCCGCTGGCAGGCGATCGCGTCCATATAGCCCTCGACCACCGCCAGGGGCGGATGCTCGTTGGCGGGCGCCGCGGCCAGGATTTTGCGCGATTCCGCCAGGCCGTAGAGCACGTGGCCCTTGTGGAAGATGCCGGTCTCCGGCCCGTTCAGGTACTTGGCGCGCGCCTTGGGGTCCATCGCCCGGCCACCGAACGAGACCACGCGGCCGCGCGCGTCGGCGATCGGGAAGATGATCCTGTCGCGGAACCGGTCATAGGGCGCCCCGCCGTCCTCCGGCGCGATCAGCAGGCCGGTCTCGACCAGCTCGCCGGGCCGCGCGCCCTTGGTGATCAGATAGTCCTTCAGGGCCGTCCGGCCGCCGGGCGAGAAGCCCAGCCGGAACCGCGCCCACTCCGCCTCCGGCAGGCCGCGCCGCTCCAGATAGGCGCGCGCCTCGCGCCCCACCGGCCGGCGCAGTTCCGCCTCGAACCACTGGGCGGCCGTCTCCAGCCAGTCCTGCAGGCCCTGTCGCACCTTCTCCTGCTCGGCGGCGCGCGGGTCGACCGCCGGCAGGGCGAGACCCGCCTCCCCCGCCAGCTTCTCCACCGCCTCGGCGAAGCTGAGGCGCTCGGTCTCCTGCAGGAAGGTGATCAGGTCACCGGTCTTGCCCGACGAGAAGTCGAAGAACTGACCCTTGTCGTCGTTCACATAGAACGAAGGCATCTTCTCCTTGGTGAAAGGCGACAGACCGACATATTCGCGCCCACGCTTCTGCAGCTTCACGGTCCGCCCGATCACATCGGACGGGCGGAGGCGGGACTTGATCTCGTCGATGAAGCGTTCGTCGAAGCGCACCGACCTTACATAGCTGGTCCCGTCCGTCGCTGCGAGACGGCCAACCGCGCCCCCAGCCACACACAGGGGATCGCAGTCAGCGGGATCTGGATGGCGTACCAGGCCGGGCCCATCTCCGGCCCGCCGATCTTGTAATAGGCGACGACGCCCGCGACGCCGGCCAGCAGGCCGATCCCCGCCAGCACCCAAGTGTGGCGCATCGGCCGGTCCGGCGCGAGCCGGGCGGTGACATAGCCGCCGGCTACG
>CAMFIW010000444.1 GCA_945952355.1 uncultured Phenylobacterium sp.
GTGTATGAGGGACAGGGCCCTGATCGCTCCCTGGCTCGGCGACATCACCGACCTCGACGACCTGCCGGTCCCCCGCCTGGTGGCCGTCGACCTCGATCCCAAGAAGCCCGCCACCGCCCAGGCCTTGCAGGCCGCGCTCAAGGCCCAAGGCATCGACGGCGTCGTCGACGACCATTCGGTCTGGACCAAGGACGTCGCCCGCTCCGCCGGCCTCGCCCGCTGGATCGGCCTCGGCGTCTTCGTGCTGATCGCCGCGGCGGCCGGGGCGGTGGTCGCCTTCGCCACCCGCGCCGGCCTGATGGCCCGCCACGAGGTGGTCGAGGTCCTTCATCTCTCCGGCGCCGGCGACACCTTCATCGCCAAGCTGTTCCAGGCCCGCTTCGCCCGCATGGCGGCCCAGGCGGGCTTGTACGGCGCGGCGGCGGCGGCGATCATGGGCGCGGGCTTGCGGCTCGCGGGGGGCGGGGCGGGCCTGACCCCGGCCCTGCCGATCGCCTGGGTGGATCTCGTCGCCGTCCTTCCCTGCCCAGCCGCGGCGGCCCTGGTCGCGGCGGTCGCCGCCCGACTCACCGCCCAGGGCCTCATCCGGGAGATGACGTGAAGACCTTGGCCGCCCTGATCCTGATCGCCGCCATCTGGGCGGTGGGCCTGGCCGCCTTCGCCGACCGGGTCGACCGCTCGACGCCGCCGCGCGACCCCGATCCGGCCGGCGGCGTGGTGGTGCTCACCGGCCAGGGCTCCAACGAGCGGATCATCGCTGGCGCCTCCCTGCTGGAGGACGGCAAGGGCCGGCGCATGCTGATCAGCGGCGTCAACCGCGAGGCCAGCCGCGAGGACATCCGCCGCGTCTCCAAGACCGTGCGCCGCCTCTACGACTGCTGCGTCGACCTCGGCTTCACCGCCGCGGACACCGTTGGCAACGCCCGCGAGACCGCCGAATGGGCGCGCTCCATGCGCTACAAGAGCCTGATCATCGTCACCGCCGACTACCACATGCCCCGAGCCATGCTTGAGCTGCGCTCGGCCATGCCAGGCCTGGAACTGCAGCCCTATCCCGTCGCCACCCCGGTGATGAACGCTCACTACTGGTGGCGAACGGGCCGCACGGCCCGCTTGATGGTCGGCGAGTATTCGAAGTATCTGGCCATCCTCGGCCGCGAGATGGTGCGCGGCCTCGGGCCCAAGGACGCCGAGCCCGCGCCGGCCCCCGCGAAAGGCTGACCCCGTGACCCTCCTGCGCTCCCTGGTCTTCGTGGCCCTGTTCTATCTGTGGTCGGCGATCATCGCGATCACGATCATTCCTCTGCTGATCCTGCCGGCGAGCCTGATGTTCGTCGCCCTCGGGGTTTGGAGCGCCGGGATCAAGTTTCTGCTGCACGCCATCTGCGGCATAAGGGTCGAGATCCGCGGCCAGCAGCACATTCCCAAGGGCGCGGCTCTGATCGCGCCGAAGCACCAGTGCATGTTCGACGTTTTCGCCCAGTTCGGCGTCCTGCCCGCCCCGATCTTCGTCATGAAGAAGGAGCTGACCTGGATCCCGTTCCTGGCCTGGTACGGCATCAAGCTCGGCTGCATTGTCGTGGATCGCGAGGGCCACTCCAAGGCCCTGCGCAAGATGGTCGCCGACGCCAAGCATCGCTTCAACGCCAACCGACAGCTGCTGATCTTCCCGGAAGGCAGCCGCATGCCGCCGGGCGCCGCGCCTGACTACAAGCCCGGCATCGCGGCCCTCTACCGGGAGTTCGACGTGCCGGTGCATCCGGTGGCGACCAATTCCGGCGTCCACTGGCCCAAGCACGGCTTCCTGCGCAAGCCCGGTGTCATCGTCTTCGAATACCTGGAGCCGATCCCGCCCGGCCTCAAGCGCGCAGAGTTCATGCGCACCCTGCAAGACCGCATCGAGCCCGCTTCCAGCAGGCTCCTGGCGCTGTAGCCGAGCGCGAAAGCGTTCTGTCACGAGGTGGCGGCCGGGTCCGTCCCAGCCCTGGGGCCCCCGCGGCTCCCGATCTGTCCCATATGCGTCGCAGGGGGTCGATCGATCTGCACGCGTGATCAGTCGATGATCTGATTTTCGGACGGATCCGTCAGACAATCTGATGATTTCCAGCCACCTCTCGAGGATGTGGCAGCAACTCTGTCGCGATAACAAGGTTATTTGCGTGCCCCGCGCCCGCAATATGCTTAAGAGTGGACGGTCCGACCGCATCTTTTGCAGTTAAGAAAAGTGATTACGTAGATGCAATCAATTAATGACTTGCGCATCCGTCAGCTTTTCGAATCCGCCAACCTGGCTTTCTCCAGCGGCCGGCCGATCGACGGCGAGCGCATGCTCCGCCAGGCCGAGACGGAGGCCCCCCAGCATCCGCTGGTCCTGAACGAGACCGCACGGCGCAAGCTGATGTCCGGCGACCCGGCCGGCGCCAACGCGCTCCTGCAGTCGATCGTCTCCGAGCACGACGACTACCCGGCGATCTGGATGAACCTGGCCGTCTCGGCGCGCGCTCTGTCGAGGCCCGACGAGGAGATCGTCGCGCTGGAGAAGGTGCTGGGCCTCGACCCGTCCAACTTCCGCGCCCTGCTCCAGGCGGCCTCGCTCTACGAAATGCGCGGAGACTCCCGCACGGCGGCGGCCACCTACCGCACCGCCCTGATGAACATCCCGCGCGGCCTGCCGCCGGACATGCGGCCCGTTCTGGAGCAGGCCCAGGCCAGCGTGCGCGCCAACGACCGGTCCCTCGAGACCTTCCTGGAGGACTATCTGCAGGACCAGCGCGGCCGCAACGACAATGAAAACCTCACCCGCTTCGACCGTTGCCTCGACACCCTGCTGCAGAAGAAGCCGATCTTCCGGCCCCAGCCGAGCTTCATGTACTTCCCCTACCTGCCGGGCTTCGAGTTCTACGACCGCGCCGAATTCCCCTGGCTGGACGCGATCGAAGCGGCCACCGGCGACATTCGCGCCGAGCTGATCCAGGTCCTGGCCGGCGGCCAGGGCGACCTCGAACCCTATGTGTCCATCTCGGGGTCGCCGGAGCCGCGCTGGCGCGAACTCAACAACTCCCGCCGATGGGGGGTATTCTATCTGTGGAAGGCCGGCGCCGAGGTCTCCGAAAACATGGCCCGCTGCCCCAGGACCACCCAGGTCCTGCGCGACCACTGGCCCCGCTGCGAGCTGACGGGCACGGCGCCCACCGCCGTCTTCTCGATCCTCGACGCCAAGACCCGCATCCCGCCGCATGTGGGCGTCAACAATGCGCGCCTGATCGTCCACCTGCCGCTCATCGTCCCGCCCGGTTGCGGCTTCCGGGTCGGAGGCGAGACCCGCGGCTGGAATCCCGGCCACGCCTTCGTCTTCGACGACACCATCGAGCACGAGGCCTGGAACGAGAGCCCCGATCCCCGCGCCGTGCTGATCTTCGACATCTGGAATCCCTACGTGACCCAGGCCGAGCGCGAGATGGTCTCCGCCCTCACCGCCGGCGTCGACGAATATTACGGCCAGCTCCCCGGCTTCATCTCCGGCGCCCCGATCTGACCTTCTTCCTCTCCCCCTTGGGGGGATCTCTCCTCCGGGGGATCGCGTTCTTCCCCTCTCCCCTCGCGGGAGAGGGTGGCCCCGCGGAGCGGGGTCGGGTGAGGGGC
>CAMFIW010000445.1 GCA_945952355.1 uncultured Phenylobacterium sp.
ATCATGCCTAGTCTCGTGGGCTCGGAGATGTGTATAAGAGACAGCTGCTGGGCCAGGCCTATCTGTACGAGCGCGCCAAGCGCTACGACGAGGCCGAGACCGATTTCAAGGCGCTGACCTCCGGCGAGGCCCCCGGCGACCTGCTGGTCCTGGCCTATGGTGGCTTCCTGGAACGCCGCGGGAGGAAGGTCGACGCGCTCGCCCTCTACGCCAAGTCGCTGGCCGCCGAGCCTCGCAACAGCGTCCTGCTGGCCGCCCAGGCCCGGGCGCAGAGCGCCAAGGGCTCCCCGCCGCCCGCGCCGAGTCTGAAGCAGGGCGCCGCCCAGGCGATCATGGCTCCGGCCGCGGTGATGATCAGCGCCAAGCAGGACCAAATCGCTCTGGCGTATCTGCGCCTGGCCCTGCGCCTCGATCCGAACCTCAACACGGCCTGGCTGATGGTCGGCGACATGATGCAGGCGGCCGGCGATTCCGACTCCGCGCGGGAGGCCTATGGGCGGCCGCGGCCGGGTTCGCCGGAATACGCCACCGCCCGCGCCAAGCTGGCCTGGAGCTACCAGGGCGCCAAGGACCCCGAGATGGCCATGAAGCTGGCCCGGGAGGCGGCGGCGACCGGCGACGTCGACGCCAAGGTGACCCTGGCCGATATCCTGCGGGTCAACGAGAAGTTCGAGGAATCAGCGGCCGTCCTTTCGACCGTGATCGGCGACGATCCCGACTGGCGGCTGCTCTATGCCCGCGGCATCGCCTACGACCGTTCGGGAAGGTGGACAGAGGGGGAGCGGGACCTGCAGGCGGCCCTCAAGCTGAAGCCGGACGACCCGGAACTTCTGAACTATCTCGGCTATTCGTGGATCGACCGCGGCGAGCACCTCTCAGAGGCCCTGGCCATGGTCCAGAAAGCGGTCGGCGACAATCCGCGATCGGGCGCGATGGTCGATAGCTTGGGCTGGGCCTACTACAAGCTCGGCGACTACAAGAAGGCCGTGGAGACGCTGGAGAACGCCATCGAGCTCGAGGCCGGCGATCCGGACATCAACAACCACCTGGGCGACGCCTATTGGCGCGTCGGCCGCCGTGACGAAGCCCAGTTCCAGTGGCGTCGCGTGCTGACCCTCGATCCCGACCCCAAGATCAAGGCCGAGGCGGAACAGAAGCTGGCGAACGGCCTCGGCCCCAATGGCCCAGCGCCCAGCGCCCGCGTCGCCAATCAGTAGCGCCATGGCTCGCGAAGCCTTCGCGCCCGCCAAGATCAACCTGTTCCTGCACGTGGGCGCTCCCGGGGGCGATGGCTATCACCCGCTGTGCAGCCTGATCGCCTTCGCCGATGTCGGCGACCGGCTGGAGGCGCAGGACGCCGACAGCCCGTCCTTCAGGGTGCGCGGGCCCTTCGCCGGCAGCCTGGCCGGAGAGGGGAGCAATCTCGTCCAGCGCGCCGTGGACGCCCTGATGGCCAGGGCGAGCGGCCCTCGCGCGCCGCTCAGCCTGCGGCTGGAGAAACGGCTGCCCGTGGCGGCGGGCCTCGGCGGAGGTTCGAGCGACGCAGGCGCGGCCCTGCGGCTGTTGCGCGATGTCTGGGGGCTCAGACTCGGCGATGCGGATCTGGAGGCGGTGGCGGCGAGCCTGGGGGCCGATGGCGCGGCTTGCCTGTGGGGCCGTCCGGTCCTGGCCCAGGGCCGTGGGGAGCGGCTGTCGCCCGCGCCGGGCCTTCCTGCGATCGACGCGGTGCTGGTCAATCCCCGGATCGAGGTCTCGACGTCCGAGGTCTATCGTCGGTTCGATGCGGCTGGCCTGTTCGGCGACACCTCGGCGCCGCCCATGCCCGAGGCTTTCGAGAGCGTCGAGGAATTGGCCGGCTGGCTCGGAGGCACGGCCAACGACCTGGAAGAGCCGGCCATCGGTCTCGCCCCCGAGGTCGGCGACGTGCTCGATATCCTGTCCGACGAGCCCGAGGCCCTGATCGCGAGGATGTCCGGCTCCGGCGCAACCTGCTTCGCGCTCTGCTCCGGCGATCTGGAGGCGGAAGGACTGGCCGAGCGCATCGAAGCCATGCGGCCTGACTGGTGGGTGCGCCGCTGTCGGCTCGGTGGGCCGTGGGACATCGACGAGGTTCGCTAGGCGGACGCCGCCGCGGTTGCGAAGGCCGCGCCTAGTCGTCGAAGCCGACGAAGATGCTGGCCTCGGCGACGCTCTTGCGCTCGGACACGACGGCGTTGGCAGGGAAGGTCTCATCGGGCCAGCCCAGCGCGATGCTCTTCATGATCACCTGGTCGTCGGCGATGCCCGCGTGCTCACGCACCACGGGCGACTGCATGATGCCCTGGCTGTTGATCACAGCGCCCAGGCCACGCGACCAGGCGGCGTTGACCAGGGCCGTGGCGACCGCGCCGCAGTCGAAGGGCGTGTCGTCGCTGCCGTCCAGCACCTTGTCGTAGGTGACGATCACGCAGACCGGCGCGTCGAACTGGCGGAAGCCGCGCAGCACCCAGTCCTGGCGTCCGGCCTTGTCGTCGCGTGCGATCCCCATAGCGCCGAACAGCTGCTTGGCGACGCCGACCTGGCGGTCGCGATGCAGCCCCTCGAAGGCCTGGCCGGTGCGGAACTCGCGCGAATGCGGCACGCCGGCCAGGTTGCGCTCGGTGTTGCCGGCGCGGATCCGGTCCAGAGGCTCTCCCGTGACCACGTAGAAGTTCCACGGCTGGGTGTTCATCGAGGACGGCGCGCGCATCGCAAGGCCGATGATCTCTTCGATCAGAGCCCGCGGCACAGGATCGGGCTTGTAGCCGCGGATGCTGCGTCGGCCGAGGATGACATCGTCGTATTGCATATCGGAGTCCCTGATCTGAGCGGGGCGATTTAGCCACATCGTGGGGACGAGTCGACCAAACGAAAACGGGGGCCCCGAAGGACCCCCGTTCCGTACGCACCCCCGTGAAAGGGACCGGACTACTCGTGCAGGGCTTCGCCGTGCAGCGCCATGTCCAGACCTTCCACTTCGCCCTCCTCGGAGACCCGCAGGCCCGTCGTGAACTTGCAGATGTACAGGATCACCAGGGTCGCGATGGCCGTGTAGATGATGGTCACGCCCACGCCCTTGGCCTGGGTGAGCAGGCTGTGGTCCTTGCCCAGCGGGTTGATGTTCGGATCGGCAAGGACGCCGGTGAGCAGGGCGCCCGCGATGCCGCCGATGCCGTGCACGCCGAAGGCGTCGAGGCTGTCATCGTACTTGAAGACGTTCTTCAGCCAGACCGCGCCTGCGTAGCAGACCGCGCCCGCCACGATGCCGATGATCAGGGCGCCCTGCGGATTGACGAAGCCGGCGGCCGGGGTGATGGCCACGAGACCGGCGACGGCGCCCGAGGCGAGACCCAGCATGCCGGGCTTCTTGCGCTGGATCCATTCGACGACCATCCAGGCCAGGGCCGCGGCCGCGGTGGCGACCTGGGTGTTCAGCATGGCCACGCCCGCCAGGGAGTTGGAGGCCACGGCCGAGCCCGCGTTGAAGCCGAACCAGCCGACCCACAGCAGGCTGGCGCCGATCATGGTGAAGACCAGGTTCGACGGAGCCATGTTCTCGCTGCCGTAGCCCTTACGCTTGCCCAGGACGAGGGCGCACATCAGGCCCGCGACCCCGGC
>CAMFIW010000446.1 GCA_945952355.1 uncultured Phenylobacterium sp.
GACGTCGAGGCCGGCGTCGCCGCCCTGCAGGCCCGATATGCCGGCCGCGGCGTCGAACTTGCCTGCGTCGCCGATCGCTGGCGCTTCCAGACGGCCGCCGATTTCGCCTTCCTGATGACCGAGGAGCGGGAGGAGCCGCGGCGCCTCTCCCGCGCCGCCCAGGAGACCCTGGCCATTATCGCCTACCACCAGCCGGTCACCCGAGCGGAGATCGAGGCGGTGCGCGGCGTCCAGGCTTCGCGTGGCACTCTGGACGTCCTGCTGGAGCTGGGCCTGGTGCGCATGCGGGGCCGCCGGCGCACGCCGGGCCGTCCGGTCACCTACGGCACCACCGACGCCTTCCTTGAACACTATGGTCTCGCGACCCTGACCGATCTGCCGGGCATGGCGGAAATGAGGGCCGCGGGCCTGCTCAGCATGGACCTGCCGGCCGACTTCGCCGTGCCCACCCCGGGCCTGGTCGAGCCGGACGAGGACCCGATCGAGGACGACGGCGCGGCGCCGGAGTTCCACATCGATTTCCTGGGCGAGGCGACGGAAGAGGGCGCCTGACCCGTGCATCGGTGCGGCAAATCGGGGTCGGCTGCGATCGGATTGGCGCGCGCGCGCCGACCGGACTATATAGCGGGCGAACGACAATCGGCGCGGGGCCCCAGGGGCGGTGCGCATAGGAGTAAGACATGGGTGCTTTCAGCATCTGGCACGTTCTGGCGGTCGCGGTCGTCGCGCTGCTGCTTTTCGGTGGCCGGGGCAAGCTCTCGGGCATCATGGGTGACGCCGCCAAGGGCATCAAAGCATTCCGCGACGGCCTGAAGGACGAGCCCGAGACGACCGCCAAGGCGGCCCCGCTCCCGTCCGAGAAGGACGAAGCCCGCGGCTGAGGCGCGGTGCTCGGATGATAGCTCCACGCCGGTTCCGGCCGGCGTGGTTTTGCACGTTTAGGACAGGGCATGCTTCCCGAAGTCGGTGGGCTCGAATACGTCGTCATCGCGATCGTCGCGCTGATCGTCGTCGGGCCGAAGGACCTGCCGATCATGCTGCGCAAGGTCGGCCAATGGGTCGGCAAGCTGCGAAGCATGGCCAATGAGTTCCGCGCCAGCTTCGACGAGATGGCCCGTCAGTCCGAACTGGACGAGCTGCGGCGCGAGGTCGAGGCCATGCGCAAGGGCCAGTTCGCCGATCAGGCCGCCCATGAGGCCATGAACGTCCAAGCCAGCCAGATCTTCAACGAGATCGGCGACAGCCTGAACGGCTCCGGCGTGCAGTTCCATCCGCCGACCGGCGGCTACCAGGCCGAAGGCCTCGCCCAGACCACCACCATCGAGGTCGGGCAGGCGGCCGAACCCACTGTCGCCGAGAAGGCTCCGCGCAAGCGTCGGCCGGCCCGCGAGCCGACCATGGTCGAGCCCAAGACTTCCAAGCCGCGCGCCAAGCCCGTGGCCAAGGCCGCCGCGAAACCGGCCGCAAAGAAGGCGTCCGCGCCAAAGGCGGCCGCCGCCGCGAAGGCCGCGCCGCCCCAGCCTGCCGCGCGCAAGACCACTGCGCCCAAGACCACTGCGCCCAAGACCGCCCGCCGCACCGCCAAGCCCAAGGCCGGGAGCGTCGCGTGAGCGATATCGATCCCGACGAAGCCGACATCGAGGCCTCGCGCGCGCCTCTGCTCGACCACCTGATCGAGCTTCGCCAGCGATTGATCGTCTGCGTCGCGGCGCTCGCCGTCGGCTTCGTGTTCTGCTTCGCCTTCGCGACCCAGATCTACAACGCGCTGCTGCATCCCTATGAGGTCGCGGCCCAGATCCTGGCGGCCCAGCGGGCGGCCGAGGCGGCGGGGCCGCACGTCGGCTTCTACGAGGGCATCCTGCAGTTCCTGCACCTGGAGCCCGCGCCTCCGAAGGTCGTTCACGGCGGCGGGCCGTTCGATCTCCTCCTGGCGCTCCTGGGCCTCAAGGAAGTGCCGAGCGTCGCCGGCCAGAATCTCAAGCTGATCTATACGGCGCCCCTGGAGTTCTTCTTCACCAAGCTGAAGCTGTCCGGCTTCGGCGCGGTGGTGGTGACCTTCCCGGTGCTGGCCTGGCAGGTCTACGGCTTCGTCGCGCCCGGCCTCTACAAGCGCGAGCGCCGCGCCTTCCTGCCGTTCCTGATCGCCTCGCCGACCCTGTTCCTGATGGGCGCGGCCCTGGTCTATTTCCTGATCTTCCCGTTCGTCCTGTGGTTCTCGCTCAGCCAGCAGATCACCGGCGCCGGAGCGATCTCGGTCGAACTGTTGCCCAAGGTCTCCGACTATCTGACCCTGGTCACCACCTTGCTGCTGGCGTTCGGCCTCTGTTTTCAGCTCCCGGTCATCCTGACCCTGCTGGGCATGGCCGGCCTGGTCAGCGCAAAGATGCTGTCCGAAGGCCGTCGCTACGCCATCGTCGGCATCTTCATCGTGGCCGCCGTCGTCACCCCGCCGGACCCGATCAGCCAGATCCTCCTCGCGACCCCGATCGTGCTGCTCTACGAGATTTCGATCTGGTGCGTGAAGCTGATCGAGATCCGCCGCAAGCGGGAGGATGCCTCCCGCGAGGTGGTTCCTGTCTAGGCGCCCTCCACGACGCGCACTAGAGAAGTCCGCTCATTCCCAACGGCGGCGACAATGCACGACATCCGAGCCCTTCGCGAAAACCCCGAGCTTTACGAAAAAGCATGGGCGGCGAAGGGGCGGTCCGGCGCCGCCGCCCAAGCCGTCGAACTCGACGCCAAGGTCCGCGCCATCAAGACCGCGTCCGAGCAGGTTCAGGCGCGCCGCAACGACCTATCGAAACAGATCGGCCAGGCCAAGGCCAAGAAGGACGAGGCGACCGCCCAGGCCCTGATGGCCGAGGTCGAGATTCTCAAGGCCAACCAGGCCGCCGAGGCTGACGCCGAACGCGACGCGGCCCAGGCCCTGCACGATCTGCTGGCGGCCCTGCCGAACATCCCGTTCCCCGACGTGCCGGCCGGCGCCGACGAACACGACAATGTCGAGGTCCGACGCTGGGGCGAGCCCTTCGCGATTTCCAATCCGAAGGACCATGTCGACATCGGCGAGGGCCTGGGTCTGATCGACTTCGAGGCCGCCGCCCGCATGAGCGGAGCGCGCTTCACCGTGCTCAAGGGCCAACTCGCCCGGCTGGAGCGGGCGCTCGGCCAGTTCATGATCGACATCCAGACCCAGGAGCACGGCTATACCGAGGTCTCGCCGCCGCTCCTGGTCAACGACGCGGCCGCCTATGGCACCGACAAGCTGCCCAAGTTCGCCGAAGACCTGTTCCAGACCACCGACGGCCGCTGGCTGATCCCGACCGCCGAGGTGCCGCTGACCAGCCTGGTCATGGGCCAGATCGTCGACGAGGAAGAGCTGCCGATGCGGGTGACGGCGCTGACGCCATGCTTCCGTTCGGAAGCTGGCGCCTCGGGCCGAGATACGCGCGGCATGATCCGTCAGCACCAGTTCTACAAGGTCGAGCTGGTCTCGATCACCACGCCCGAGCAGTCGGAGGCCGAGCACGAGCGCATGGTCGGATGCGCCGAGGCGATCCTGAAGCGGCTGGAGCTGCCGTTCCGCACCATGCTGCTCTGCACGGGCGACATGGGTTTCGGCGCGCGCCGGACC
>CAMFIW010000447.1 GCA_945952355.1 uncultured Phenylobacterium sp.
GCGGCCGGAGTTCCGCACCGCCCAGTCGATGGCCTGGTCGCGGGTCCACTTCTTGGCGTGCATGCCGGTGTCGACCACCAGGCGGATCGCGCGGAAGCGCTGGGCCTGGAGGTAGCCGAGCTGGCCCGCCCAGTCGTGCTCGTACATGCCCATCTCGTCGCCGAGCTGTTCGGCATAGAGCGCATAGCCTTCGACGTAGGCGTTGAACCCCGAGAGCAGGATGCGGACCAGCGGCAGGTGGCCGGTCTCGGTGAGATAGGCGCCCTGCCAGGCGTGGCCCGGAATGGTCTCGTGATAGGTCAGGGTCGGCAGGGAGAACTTCGGCCAGTTCTTCGTCGACTTGAGGTTGATGTAGTAGGTCGAGGGCCGCGAACCGTCGAGCGAGCCGGTGTTCATGTAGCCGAGGCCGCCGCCGTCCTGGATCTCGACCGGCACCCGCTTCACCTGCACCGGCGCCTTGAGCTTCAGGTTGAACTGGCTGGCCAGGTGCGGGCGCACGTCGGCGATCAGGCTGTTGAGGTAGGCGAGCAGCTGGGCGCGACCGGCGTCGTCGTCCGAGAACAGGAACTTCGGGTCATTGCCGAGCGCGATCATGCGCTCACCGACCGTGCCGCCGGTGATGCCCTGGGCCTTGAGCAGGCCGTCCATGCGGGCCTCGATGGCCTTGTTCTGCTCAAGGCCCATCTGGTGGACCTCTTCGGCCGAGAGGGTCGTGTTGGTGCCCTGCTTCAGGCACCAGCCGTAATAGGCTTCGCCCTGCGGCAGCTTCCAGACCCCGGCGTCGGAATTGGCCTTGGCGGCGCAGGCCTTCAGCGCCTCCTGCTGGCGGGCGAGGGCCGGATAGATCTCGCTCTCGACCACCTTGGTCGCCATGCCGGCCCAGTCGCCGGGGATGTTCTTGGCCTTGGCGCGGCCCGCCACCGAGGTGACGAAACGCGACTGGCCGGCCGGGACCTTCAGCATGCCTTCGAACTGGCCCAGCGCATTGGCCAGGATGAAGTCCGGCGCGACGACCCCCAGGGCCGCGTCCTTCTTCACGCGGTCGGTCTCGGCGTCGATGGCCTTGGCCACGCCGTGCAGGCGGGCGATGAAGGCGTCGGCGTCGGACCTGAGGTTGATCGGGTGCTGGCTGTCGAGGAACTCGGCGGCGCCGGAGAAGGTGCCGTTCTGCTGGTTCACCACATAGGGCGTGGCGCTCTCGCTCATGGCGGTCTTCAGCGAGTTGTCGCCGTAGTTGAACTTGCCGGCCTCGACCCCGAGTTCGAGGGCGTATTCGGCGACCGCCTTGTTGATGTGGGCCTCGTGACTCAAGCCCGCCTCGGGCATGGCTTTCAGCGCCTTCAACTCGGCCCCGGAGACGCGGGCGATCTCTTCAACGGCGGCCCAGGAGGCGTCGGAGATCTTGGCGCGCAGGCCGGCCTTGGCGCCGGTGTCGAGCCCTAGAGAGGTGGCGAATTCCGGCGAGCCGTCGAGGATGGTGTCGGCCAGCCTGGCGAGCCGTGAGTTGACGGCCGCATCGCCCGCCGAGGCCTTCGCGGCCGGCTTGACGGCGGCCTTGGCCGCGGCGCTGGCCAGGGCCGGGGCCCCAGCGACCAGGCCGGCCGCGCCGGCGGACATGAGGATCTGGCGGCGGTCGAGCGGCATCGGGAGCTCCGGCGTGGGAAAATGTGGCGGGACCGTAGGGCGCTTGGCCGCACGGGGACAAATTAACTGGCTGTAACGTGTGACGTCCGCCGGTTGCGGGCGTCGAGGGCCACTCAGACGCCGCGGATGGGCCTTGGAGGATGACGCCGCGCCTCGGATCGCCCTAGTTTGGCCGATGCCCCAGACCCGCCGCACCGCGCTCCATCTCGGCATGGCCGCCGCCCTCGCCGCACCGGGCCTCGCGTGGGCGCGGACGCGCCGACTGCGGGTGCTGATGCTGTCGGACCTGCATTCGCCGTATGGCCGACTGGCGGCGCTGCTGGCGCGGATGGAACGGGTGATGACGGAGCCCGGCGCGACGAACCTGGTGCTGATCGACGGGGACGTGTTCGAGGCGGGCAATGTGGCGGCGCGACGGTCGGACGGGGTGGTCGACTGGGCCTTCCTGCGGGCCCTGACGCGCCGGGCCAAGGTGGTCTGGAACCTGGGCAATCACGACGCCGACCTTACGGAGGACCTGGCCCCCGCCGTGGCGCGGGCGCGCGCTCTCGGGATCGTGGTGCTGAGCAATATCGCCGAGGCCGGGAGCGGCCGGCCGGAGGCGCCCGCCGAGACGCGGCTGGACCTCGGCCTGCCGGTGCGGATCGTGGGCCTGGCGACGCCGTCGTTGGGGACCTATCCGGAGAAGGTGCGCAAGACCCTGGCCGTGCCGCCGCCGGCGGCCTGGGCGCGCGAACACATGGGCGAGGCGCCGCGGGGCGGATTGCTGATCGTGATGAGCCATGCGGGCCTGCCGGCGGACCGCGAGATCCTCCCGGCGGTTCCGGACGGGACGCTGTTCCTGGGCGGCCACGACCACGTGACCCTGACCCAGCCCCAGGGCCGAACGCGATACCTCCACACCGGCGCCTGGGGCACGCCGCTGACCGTGGCGCATGTGGACCTGGCCGACCGGGCCGAGCCGATCCGGATCGAGCGGTTCGACATCGACGGCGCTGCGGCGGGCGATCCGCGCCTGGCCCGGATGATCGACGCGACCCTGGCGGCGAAGCTGACGCCGGCCGACCGGGCGGTGGTGGCGCACATGCGCAAGGCCCTGTCGCTGGGCGACAGCGGGCGGACGATCGCCGCGCTGATGGCGCGGGCGGCGGGCGCGGACATGGGCTTCATCGGCCACACCACCCTGGGCTCGGGCTTTCCGGCCGGCGAGGTGAGCCGCTACGCCTTCGACTCGGTGATCCGGTTCGACGGCAAGCTGATGGTGAGCGAGGTGGAGGCGGCCGCCCTGCCCGCGATCCTGGCCCGCTGCAACCAGGACGGCGATGTTCCATTCGAGCGACGCACGGGCGACTTTGTCTATGCGGCCCCGGCCCCGCCGGCCGGCAAGGATCGGGTGCGCATCGTGACCACCGACTGGTGCGCGAGCCACCAGGCCGGCTATTTCGGGCGCTCGGACCTTGTGTTCAGCGAGGTGGCCGGGACGAAGCTGAAGGCGGCGGTGATCGCGGGGCTCGCGGGCTAGGCGTTCACCTTGCCGCTCCTCCGGGCGTCGCGAAGCGGGCGCGTCGCAGCCAATGCCGGGATCCAGATCCTGAAACTCCGAGTTCGGCGGCCGGTCAGCTCTTTACCGCTGAGGACACGGAAGAGACGCAGAGGTTCGCAGAGGGACTGTGCTTCTCTGCGTGCTCTGCGAATTCTCTGCGATCTCCGCGGTTAGACGGGGGCCTTCGGCCCAATTGCGAAGACTGGTGGCCTCGCTCAGCCTCGGCCGCGGTAGCGGGGGTCGATGAAGAAGCCGTAGTTGGTCTCGATCCAGACCGGGGTCTCGGGATCGAGGTCCATGGCGGCGTTGCGGTCACGGGCGCTGGCGGCCTTGTCGCCCTTGAGCGCCAGAAGCAGGCCGCGGCCGAACAGGGCGCCGGGGTTCTTCGGATCCAGCGCGATGGCGGCGGTGAAGTCGCTTTCGGCCTGCGGGCGCTTGCCGATCTT
>CAMFIW010000448.1 GCA_945952355.1 uncultured Phenylobacterium sp.
CCCAGCCATAGAGCTCGTAGAAGCGCAGGGCGCGATGGTTGTCGATGCTGCACCCCAGATGGACCCGCCGGGCGCCCTGCGCCGCAACGGTCGCCCGCCAGGTGTCGACGAAGGCCTTGCCGACCCCCTGGCCCTGCAAGCGGGGCAGCAGGTTGATATGCAGGTGGGCTTGGGCGGCGTCGACCACGGCCTGCGGCGTGGGCCGGGGGTGATGGATCTGCCAGGCCCGCACCTGATCGGAGGTCCACTGGGTCGGCGGGATGTCGCTCGGGTCGGCGTAGAGCGGACGGCGCGTCGGCCACCATTCGGCGTCCAGCCGGGCCTCGAACGCGCGGGTGTCGGCGGCGCCCACGATGTAGCCCGCCACGCCCTGTTCATCCTCGGCCACGAAGGCGAGAGACGGGTTCAGCACGCCATAGGGCGCGGCGTAGATCTCGCCGATGACCTGAGGGTTCGAATAGAGGTGGGTCCCGTCGGCGCCGCTGTCGCCGGTCTTCAGGCAGATGTCGTAGAGGGCCGGCAGGTCCTGCGCGCGATAGGGGCGGATCGTGGCGGCCATCAGTGCGTCCGGCGCTGCAGGTCGCGCAGGGGGCGGAAGTCGATCAGCTCGATCCCGAGCTCGGTGATCTTGTCTTTGAGGCCAGCGTCCAGCAGCGCCTCATGGTCGTCGACGCGGATCTGGACGGCATGCGGGTCGTAGCCGCGCAGCTCCGGCCCATCCTCCACCGGATGCAGGTAGATCTCGGTCACGCCGGGGTTCAACCCCTCGAGGATCGCCGCGAAGGTCGGCTTGGCGGGCTTGGCCCAGGTGGTGACCAGCTTGTCGGGAAAGACCAGGCCCATCTCGGCGGCCGGCGCGCGGGAGGCGAGGCCCAGGCGCTGTTCGACGCTGGCGCCGATCATCCGCACCGGCAGGTCGTAGTCGCGGGCGAGCTCCAGGAACATGGCCGCATAGCGCGGCTCCATCTGCATCGTGCCCATGTGCGCGTCGAGATGGGTGACGTCGACGCCCCAGGCGTAGGCCTGGTCGATCTGGGCGCGGCATTCGGCGCGGACGTCGTCGAGATCGGCCTTGTCCCAGACCTCCTGGGCGGTCAGCGGCATGAAGCCCTCGGCGTCGTGCAGGGAGGCCGCGCCCGTGAGCGCCCGCCAGCGGTAGCCGGGATATTCGCAGGTCAGGGTCAGGTGGACGCCGACGCCGCCGGCGACCGACCGCTTCACCGCATCCAGCGCCCAGGGGCAGGGGACCATCAGGGTGGCGCTGGTCGCCAGGCCCTCGGCCATGGCCTGGGCCGTCGCCCGATTCGCCGAGGCGCTGGAGCCGAGGTCGTCGCAGTTGACGATCAGGAGCTTGGCGTCGGCGCCATAGCCGAGGCGCTCGGCGAGGCTGGGTTGCGGCATGATCCCCCCTGGATGTTGTTCAGCTCCAGGCGGCGAGTGGCGGCATGGAGCTCAGGATCGTCTCGATATTGCCGCCCGCCTTCAAGCCGAACATGGTCCCGCGGTCGTAGAGCAGGTTGAATTCGACATAGCGGCCGCGGCGGACCAACTGCTCGCCCCGGTCCGCCTCGGTCCAGGGCTCGTCCATGCGATGGCGGGCGATCTTTGGATAGACGTCCAGGAAGGCCTCGCCCACGGCGCGGGTGAAGGCGAAGTCCTTCTCGAAGTCGCCGCTGTTGTGCCGGTCGTAGAAGATGCCTCCGACGCCGCGCGTCTCGCCGCGATGGGGCAGGTAGAAGTACTCGTCGCACCAGGCCTTGTACTTGGGGTGCCACTCCGGATCGTAAGGGTCGCACGCCGCCTTCATCGCGGCGTGGAACAGGACGGCGTCGTCCGCCTCCTGGCTGCGTTGTTCGTCGACCATGGGGGTCAGGTCGGCGCCGCCCCCGAACCAGCTCTCGGCCGTCGACAGGAAGCGCGTGTTCATGTGCACGGTCGGCACGCGCGGCGACCGTGGGTGGATGATCAGGCTGATGCTGGCCGAGACATAGGTCGGGTCCTTGTCGGCGCCGGGCATGGTCGCCGCCATCTCGGGAGAGAATCGGGCGAGGGCCGCGGAGGTGTGGACCCCGGCCTTCTCGATGAAGCGGCCGCGCAGGTGGCCGCCGATGCCGCCGCCGACGCCGGTCTCGCGGGTCCAAGGGCGCATCTCGAAGCGACCGGCCTCGCCGGGATAGAGCTCGGCGGGCGCCTCGTCCTCAAGGCGCTCGAGCTCTGCGCAGATGCGGGTCTGCAGGCTTTCGAACCAGGTCTTGGCGCGATCGCGCCGCGCTTCGATCTCGGGGGACAGGCTGCTCATGGCGCCGACTTAAAGGCCTCGGGGGGGAAGGGGAAGCCGGACAAGATGTCCATGGCCTCAAGCGGCGGGGAACAATCCGGTCTGTCGCAGCGCCTCCGAAAGCCCGATCGCGGCCGAAACCGTGACGTTGAACGAACGACGTCCGGGGCTGAGCGGAATGATCACCCGCTCGTCAGCGGCCTCGTGCACCTCATCCGGCACGCCGGCGCTCTCGCGGCCGAACAGCAGCACATCGTTCGGCGAAAAGGCGAAATCGTGCAGCGGCGTCGCGCCGCGGGTCGTGAACAGCACGATACGTCCCAGTCCCGCGGCCGCGAAATCGGCCCAGCCGGCGTGCCGCGTGACCTCCGCCGGATCCCCGTAATCCATGGCCGCGCGGCGGATCGCCTTGTCCGAGAGGGGGAAGCCGCAGGGTTCTATGACGTGTATGCCGACGTCCAGACAGGCGCCGAGACGAAGGGCCGCGCCAAGGTTTTGCGGAATGTCCGGTTGAAAAAGCGCGAGCAGCATTCTAAGCGGTCCAGCCACGGGATTTGCGGGGGCAAGGACGAATCGATGGAGATGGGGTCGCGGGCCGCGACGCCAAGGCTCACATCGACTTTGGCCTGCTCCAGCGTCGAGTTCCGAAGGATCCTTACCAGACGCCCGCTCCGGGCGTCAGGGCCGGGTCGAAGACGGGCGGCGGCGAGAGCCCAAGCCCCAAAGGAAGGGTAGCTTTAAGGTGGCCGACACCGTCGTGGGCGCAAATCCCGAACATCATGCCGGGGGGCAGGACCCCAACCGGCGCGACTTCATCCATATCGCCGCGGCCGTTGGCGCGGCGGGCGCGGTGGGCGGTCTCGCCTGGCCGTTCATCGACCAGATGAACCCGGCCGGCGACACCCTGGCGCTTGCCTCCATCGAGTTCGACCTGTCGAAGGTCGAACTCGGCCAGCAGGTGACGATCAAATGGCGCGGCAAGCCGCTGTTCATTCGTCACCGCACCGGCAAGGAAATCGCCGAGGCGATCCAGGGCGACACGGCCGACCTGCGCGACAAGCAGACCGACGAACAGCGCCACAAGCCCGGCAAGGCCGAGTGGCTGGTGCTGATCGGCACCTGCACGCACCTGGGCTGCGTGCCGACCTTCGGCGGCGGTGAATATGGCGGCTGGTTCTGCCCCTGCCACGGCTCGGTCTATGACACGTCGGGCCGTATCCGTAAGGGTCCGGCGCCGAAGAACCTCGAGGTGCCGGACTACGCCTTCCTGTCCGACACCAAGGTCAAGGTGGGCTGATCATGAGCGGACATTCGAACTACGAGCCGAAGACCGGCTTCGAGCGCTGGCTC
>CAMFIW010000449.1 GCA_945952355.1 uncultured Phenylobacterium sp.
GCCTAGCGCACGAAACGCCCGATGACGATCAGGGTCGCGCCGAACAGGGGCAGGAAGAGGGACAGCTGGAGAAAATAGGGCGGTCGCTCGATGAGCAGCCAGGCCGTAAGCGAGCCCAGCACCAGCAGCACGGCGGCGGGCAGCACTTGGGTCGCCTCGGTGGCCGCCGCGAACTGGATGATCAGGAACCAGGCGAAGAGCACCAGAAGAAGCGCCCGAAGCTCTGGCCCCGCGGCGGGCAGGAAGACCCAGACGCTGAACGCGGTGACGAGGTTGCATAAGGTCATCCCGGCCTTCGCGCCGGGAATCCAGCGCCGCAGAATCGCCTCGTCGGTCGGCGGATTGCGGACAAAACTTATCCACGCGGCCAGCCAGCTCAGAAGCAGGAGACCGATGGTCGCGAGCCAGACCGCAAACCCGATCGGCTCGGCTTCGCCCGAGAACTCGAACGCGAGGAACATCGTCCCCGCGGTCAGCCCGACCCAGGCGGCGCCGCTTCCTCTCAGCTCCGTCCGCGTTTCATTGACCAGGACCAGGTCCCGATAGGCCGCATCCACCCTTGAAGCGCCTCCCCGCTGCGGGGCGACGATCCCGGCCGCAAGTTCCCCTGTCAAGCGAAGCACTTAGCCACGATTCCCATCTCGCGGACTGACAAGTACCCCATCCGGTCTAATGGCGCGTGAATCGCCCTCCCCCTAGCCTCGTGACCGACACAGCAATCGGGCAGGCCGCGCAAGGCGGGGCGGCCCAAGGGGGTTCAAAGTGAAGTTCTTCGCAGTCCTGGCCGGCGCGCTCGCGCTCAGTTCCGCCGCCCATTCCGCCACCGTCTATGACGCCTTCAGCAGCTTCGACGGCTCCCAGGGCGCGGGCGGGTTCACCTACATGAAGCTCGGCGCGGTTCCGGGCGACCCGGCGACGCTCCTGACGGCCCCCTCGGGCGGCTGCGTCGTCACCGCGGCCTACTGTCTCCAGAACGGCGGTGGCTTGCCCGGGGTCTACAAGTCCCTCGTGGGCGGCGCGGAAGGCACCTATGTCATCCCGAACGATCAGCTCCTGATGCATCCGGGCAATCCCAATCCGATCGCCATCTTGTTCCACGCCCCGGTCGCCGGTGACTACGACTACGTCTTCACCGCCAATATCCTCGACAGATCCCCGACCGGCGTCGCGCTCATCGGCCTGACCAATTTGGGCGGGGTGGTCGACAGTTCGCTGCTGACGACCCTTGGCGCCGCCCACCTGAGCTACAGCCTCACCGGGACGATCACCTTGGCCCAGGGCGACATCCTGGGCGTAATCCTCGGCCCCGCCGGCAACTACGCCAACGACTCCACCGGCGTGAACTTCACGCTCACCACCAACGCCGGCGTCCCGGAGCCGGCGACCTGGGCCATGATGATCGCGGGCTTCGCCGGCGTGGGTGCTCTCGCGCGGCGCCGCCGCTCGGCGGCGCTCGCTAGATAGGGCCAGGGATAGCTGGTCCTTGCGGGCCAATGCTGGCGGATCAGGACGGCTCGCCGACGCCGACCCTCGCGGGTCGGCGTCGAACCTATGCGGGGCGGTCTGGCCGCCCCGTGTTCCCCGTGACGGGAGATCGGCCAGGAGCACGTTCGCTTGTCGGTCGCTGGCGCAAAGCGGGCGATGACCGCGGGCAAGGAGGGGGAGGCGCCTTCGACCTAGGCGTGGGCGTTGGCGGCGATGAAGAGCGCGACGACATAGGCCGCGAGCCCGAACAGCAGGGCGGCGAAAGTCCCGAGCTTCAGAGGGCGCTTCAGGGCCGGTCGCATACGAGCGCGCCTCCTGCGCGCGAATCTACAACTCAAAAATGCGCCGTTGGTTTCCTCCACAACCACCTGTAGTTCAAGCGGGTGCGGCGAAATGCGCCAGTGGCGGTTCAAGGCCGGATTGGCGGCGCTTGCCGCTCGCGCGGCGCCGCCCCTCCCGCCATGATCCGCCGGCAGGGGGACCCCGATGCCGTTCGCCCAGACGACAGGCCATACGCGCTGGATCTTCGCCGACCTCGCCGAGCTGCTGGCCAAGGCCTCGCCGCCCAGGTCTGGCGACGCCCTGGCGGGCCTGGCCGCCCAGTCGCTGGAGGAGCACGCCGCGGCGCGCATGGCCTTGGCCGACCTGCCGCTGCGCACCCTCCTGGACGAGCCGGTGGTCCCATATGAGACCGACGAGGTCACGCGGCTGATCTGCGACAGCCACCACACCGGCGCCTTCGCCCCCCTCGCATCGATGACGGTAGGCGACTTCCGGGAGTTCCTGCTGGAGCCCTCAACCACCGGAGAGACCTTGGCCGCGCTCGCGCCAGGCCTGACACCCGAGATGGCCGCCGCGGTCAGCAAGATCATGCGCAACCAGGACCTGATCGCCGTCGCCCGGAAGCGGCGGGTGGTCACCCGGTTCCGCAACACCCTGGGCGAGGCCGGCGTGATGTCGGTGCGGCTGCAGCCCAATCACCCGACCGACGACCCGGCCGGCGTGACCGCCGCGATCCTCGACGGCCTGCTCTATGGCTGCGGCGACGCTGTGATCGGGATCGATCCGGGCGGCGACGGCAGCGCCGTGCTGGGCGACCTCGTCCGCCTGATCGACGAGGTGATCACGCGGTTCGAGATCCCGACCCAGGGCTGCGTCCTGGGCCACGTCTCCAGCACGATCGAGCTGATCGAGCGCGGCGCGCCGATCGACCTGGTGTTCCAGTCGATCGCGGGCACCCAGGCGGCCAACGCCAGCTTCGGCGTGAACCTCGCCCTGCTGCGCGAGGGGCGCGAGGCGGCCCTATCGCTGCGACGCGGACCGGTCGGGGACAACGTCATGTATTTCGAAACCGGCCAGGGATCGGCCCTTTCGGCCGACGCGCACCACGGGGTCGACCAGCAGACCCTGGAGGCCCGCGCCTACGCCGTCGCCCGAGCGTTCGATCCGCTGCTGGTCAATACGGTGGTCGGCTTCATCGGTCCGGAATACCTGTTCGACGGCAAGCAGATCATCCGCGCCGGGCTGGAAGACCACTTCTGCGGCAAGCTCTTGGGCGCGCCGATGGGCTGCGACATCTGCCACACCAATCATGCCGAGGCCGACCAGGACGATCTCGACACCTTGCTCACCCTGCTGGCGGCGGCCGGGGTGAACTTCGTCATGGGAGTGCCGGGCGGCGACGACGTGATGCTGGGCTATCAGTCGACCTCGTTCCACGACGCGCTCTATGCGCGCGAGGTGTTCGGCCTGCGCCGGGCCCCAGAATTCGAGGCCTGGCTGGCGCGCATGGCCCTGGCCGGCGAGGATGGGCGGCTGGCCCACGCCGCGGCGGGCCATCCCCTGCTGGCGGCGTTCTGAGCATGGCCGCGCCCGCCGATCCTTGGCGACGGCTGGCGGCCCTGACCCCGGCGCGGATCGGCCTCGGGCGCGCCGGCCCCGCGCTACCGACCCGCGAGGTGCTGGCGCTGGGCCTCGCCCATGCCCGCGCCCGGGACGCCGTGCGCCTGCCGCTCGAGGTCGCCCGGGTCGCGGACCAGATCGCCGCCCTGGGCCTGGAAGTGGCCAAGGTCGAAAGCGCGGCGGCGGACCGGTCGATCTATCTGCGGCGACCGGACCTCGGG
>CAMFIW010000450.1 GCA_945952355.1 uncultured Phenylobacterium sp.
GCCTGGGCGAGGAGAAGGTGGTGGACGATCTCGGGGTCGGAGAGGGGGCGGCCATAGGGCGAGCCTGGCCGGCCTTCCTTGCGATGTCGCCCCGCGGCCACGCGCTGCGAGAGCAGCGCCGCGAAGGAGACCAAGTCCTCGAACACCGGCTTGGTCGCACGCCAGATCTCGCGCGCGCGCTCGACATCGATCTCGTGCGGCTGATGGGGCTTGGGGTTGATGAAGGTAGCAATCTCCTTCGGCGAGAAGGAGAAGTCAGGATCGATCTCAGCCTTCAGCGCCAACTTGGCGGCTCCTTCGGCCGCGTTGCAGTCGTTGCAAAGCAGGCTGGTGGCGAAGCGCTCGATCAGCTGGCGGCAGCTGTCGATGGCCCGGATCAGCTGTTCGCGCGCTTCGCGCTCTTCCGGCACAGGATTGTCCGCCCGAAAGATCGCCTTGGCGCGGTCGTTGAGATGGTCGTGATGATAGTCCAACTGACAGAGCAAGACGCCGCTGGGGGTCAGGCGCGCAATCGAAGGCTTGTCACGCTGGCAGCAGGGACAGACCCAGCTCATCGCCGTTGAAGCCCAAGCGTCGTTAAGGGTCAGACGGTCCGTGCCAGCCTTCGCCAGCATGGCCTTGGTTTGGCGGCTCCAGCGACCGTCGCGCGCTCGCAGGAGGGTCTCGATGACCTCGTCCGGCGCGGTCGCCAGGTCCGGGATGTCCAGGGTGAGGCGGATGGGGTCGGTCACGACTTGAGCTCCTGGGGCCTCTAGGCGCTCGTCACGCCTACGCCGGCGGGTCCAACCGCTTCGGCCTCTAGCCTGAAGAGCTGATTGAGCAGCAGGAATTCGGCCATGTGCTGGCCCCTGGTCAGTTCCCTGTGGGCGCGCGGATTGCGATAGGCCAGGTAGACGCTCTTGAACAGCAGCGCTCGCCCCGTCCCTTCGCTGGGGTCGGGGACCTCCCAGCCCAGCGGCGGGGCGTCGCCTTCAAACGCCGCGGAGAAGAGCTTGACGCCGTGCTGCTTCAACCCGGTCCGCTCGCGCACAATGTCCTCGAGCCGCCGGTAGCAGCGATTCAAAATCGCGTCAGCGTCCGCCTCGAAGCCGAGGGCGAGGTCCACAAGGCGGGGATCGAGCAAGGCGTAGGGCATAACCGCTGGCAGAGTCGCCCAAAGCGTTCGGTCGTGACCGCTGTCCCGCTCGTTATCCCGGATATAGTCATTGCCCCAGCGCCCCGGCCGAACGCGCTCGCCGTGCTCGACGGCGTCAAGGTCCGCGAGGGTGAGAGCAGAGTTATCCAGGCGTTCCAGGACGCTCTCGGTGACCTCCGCCTCATCGATCTCCACGCTGTGCGCATGGAGAAACTCCAGCACCCTCGACAGAGCGGTCGGGCCGGCGCCGCCGTATCCGGATGCGAACCCGGACTTGATGGCGATCGGGTCGCCGACCGCGTTGAAAAGGAGAAAGGCGTGGTTGCGGCCTGAGGTCAGGATCAGCGCGCGCGCAAGCTCGCCGCCCGCGGTGAGCAGCCGCAAGGCCGCCGCCTCGCAATCGTCGGAGGCGCCGGCGATCCCGTGATATTGAATCCCAGCGGGTCGGTCGGAGTCGTTCTGATCCTGGCTCATGCTGCGAGCGGTTGGCGTAGGTCGTAAGCCATGTCGAAGGCGTTTCGGATCGCCAGGGACATGTTGATCCTCACCCGGGTGACGGCGTTTTCCCGCGCTGCGGCATAGGCGTGCTGCAGGGCGCGGAGCTGCGCCGCCGACACGGGATTGGTGTGGAAGTCGCAGTCGTCGAGTTCTTCGTGGACCGCCAGGATCTGCACATGCGCCCCGCGGCCTTCGATGCGGAATTCTGGGTTGAAAGACAGGGGTTCGGAGACCGGAGAGTGGATTTTCACCCCGTCCATCCCGTCGAGACATAGGCATGATCCGCGATATCGACCACGAAGTCGCCGCGGATCGGCAACCCCCGGGGATAGAAGTCAGCGAATTGCCGAAACTGGCGGTGCAGCCAGAAATCGTTGTCGAGATCAGGCGGGGCGCCATTGGCCGTCTCGCGCCAGGGTCGCCACTTTTGAGCGACACACGCCTTGCTGCGCAGGAGGCTCGCCAGGTTCGTCGGCAGCTTTCCATAGGTCGCGGTGAACTGGTCGACAAAGGCATAAGCGAGCCGGCCGGCGACCAGCAGTTCCAGACCGGCCAGGTTCAGGGCGCCGAGCAGCGCCGCATGGCTGAGAGCGGCGGGATCATAGGTGCGATGCCCCGCCTGGCCGCTGCCCGTACCGAGCGCGGCGGGCGCCAGGCCTTCCTCTGTGAGCAGGGCGAAGTTGCGAGGCGAGACGCCCGTCGCGGCCGCAACCTCGCGCGAAGTGAAGATGTCGTCGGTGAGGCGGGCGGGACGGCCCATGTGAAAACTCCCAGTGAGTGAGAGTTATAACTTACGGAAACTGGAAGTTTGTCAAGGCCGTTTAGGCCGTGGGCTGGGAGGCGCGGGCTTGGATCAGGCGACGCCGTACTTCGCGGCGTCGGCGTCCAGCTCGCGCAGCACCTCGTCGGTGTGCCGGGAGGAGTACATATGATCGATCGCGTTGCGCCAGATCAGCAGGTTGATGGGCGCCGGGTTCTCTGCCTGCAGCGCGTAGTAGGCCCCATCGGGTTCACCCTTCCGGTTATCCAGCACCAACATCCGGGTCGGGCTGATCGGAAAGTTCACCATCGTCTCCGGATCGCCGATCCCCTTAAACTTAAGCGTCGGGTGGGTGATCGTGACAGGGTTGTCGGACGTAACGAAGACCGGCTCCTTCGCCACGATCATGGCGAAACGCATGTCGAGGAGCCTTGGCGCGATGTCGCCAGCGCCGGCGACATAGTCGTTCCACGCGGCCTTCATGTCCTCTTCGCCGGCGCTGCGGAACGCCGGCCAGTCACTGGGATCGACCGCGCGCCGGGTCCCGCCAATCGTGATGTGGGTCGGAAGGCTGTCGTATTGGGAGATTTGCTCGACGAACTGTCGATGCATGGCCTTCCATTTTTCGAACTGGGCTGGGTTGCGGACGTAGGTGGTGGCGACGATTAGCGCCAACATCTTGCGCAGCGGCTCCCAGGTCAGATCGGTCTCGCCGTGGCAGAGAAGGTTCCAAATGCGATGACCGAACCAGTTTTCAAGGTCGCTGAGCTTGCGTTCCAGGGCGTCGTCACGCTTCCCGTCGGCGCCCATGGGCGCATATAGGTGATGGCGCACCGCGACCTTGTCGATCCGCTTGAGCTCAGGATCGCCCGCTGTCTTGCTGAACCGCCAAATGCGATTGCGATCCCCCGCGACGCTGAAGGTGCGGAGGTAGGATTGCGACACCCAATGACACCGCTTGGTTAGCTGCGCCGGCATGGCGACCTGGAGCCGACAGTCGCGCCCAGGTCCGACGTTCTGATCGGCGGTAAGAGGGATTCCAAGGCGAGCATCCCGTCAGACTCGCGCTGGTATCTGGGCCGCATCGAGCCGGCGATGGGCCAACGACGCCAGGGTGAGCGCCTCCTCGGCGTCGCCCTTGACGCTCGCCCAGCGGACACGCGCTTCGTGGGCCATACGATTGCGAAACAGGCCGAACAGCCCCTTCAG
>CAMFIW010000451.1 GCA_945952355.1 uncultured Phenylobacterium sp.
GCTCGGCCACCGGTCCGGCTGCTCCGGCGCGGCCGGGCGGAAGCGGGCGGGCGAGAGATCGTCGACGAAGGGAATATCGGTCATGGCGCGTACTCGCTGGCGACCCCTGCAGCATGAGGAAAATGTTGCATTGCACCAAACGATATAACCGTGGTTTCCTTGTGAGCTGACATCACAGGGGGAGTGGGTCATGGAGAGGCGCGCCCTGCCGCCGCTGACGGCGCTGCGGGCCTTCGAGGCCTTCGCCCGGCGCGGGCGCATGACGCTCGCCGCCGACGAGCTGTGCGTCACTCACGGCGCCATCAGCCGCCAGATCCGCAGCCTGGAGGAGGCGGTCGGCCTGGAGCTCACCGAAGGCCCGCGCCACAGGCTGAAGCTCACCGAGGCGGGCGAACGCCTAGCCGTCGCCCTCTCCGGCGCCTTCGACCAGGTGGAGCGCGCGCTCGCCGAGCTGAAATCGACCGAGCACGTAGAGCTGCATCTCTCCTGCGTCGGCACCTTGGCCATCCGCTGGCTGATCCCGCGCCTGCCCGCCTTCCACGCGCGCCATCCCACGGTGCGGGTCAAAGTGACCGAGTCCTACGCATCGGTGGATTTCGCCCGCGAGCGGTTCGACGCGGCGATCCGCGTGGCCGAAACCGCCCCGATCGTCGGCGCCGAGGCGGTGGCGTTCCTGGAGAACTTCCACGGCCCTGTGGTCGCCCCACACCTCGTCGGCAAGGGCCCGACCGGTCTGGAGGGCCTGACCCGGCTGACCACCGGCTCCCGCCAGACGGCCTGGAGCGAGTGGGAGGCCCATTCCGGCGTCTCCCTGCCGGCGCCGCCGGAAACCCAGGAATTCGAGCACATCTTCTACACCCTGGAGGCCGCCGCCGCGGGCCTGGGCGTTGGACTGAGTCCCTGGGTCTATGTGGCCGGCGACATCGCCGCGGGCCGGCTGGCCGCGCCGCTGGGCTTCGCCCCGACGCCCTCTCGCTTCTGGTTCCTCACCCCGGCGGGCGGCATGAAGCCCGCCGTCGCCGCCTTCCGCGACTGGGTGATCGAGGAAGCCGCCAAGGTCCCGGTCCCCAAGGGTGTGGTGGTTCGCGCCTAATCTGGCTCGTCCCAGGCTTCGCCGCCCCTGTTGGCGAGGGAAGAAGGCTCAGAGTGCGCCGAAGCGGGTCAGCACGTTGCGGGTGATCCGGCCGATGAACGGGTCGGCCAGACCGTGCGCCCACTCGGTGGTCCCGCCATTGAACACCTGGCCCTTGCCCCGCGCGAACGCGGCCATCACCGCATGCCCGCGGATCAGCCGCGCGTCGGTCGCCGGGCTCGGTTCCAGGCCGAAGGCGTCGCGGGCGATCACGTCCAGCTTCTCCGGGGGGATCAGCGGCGGATAAGGCGCCTCGGGGTCCTCGCCGAACGCGCAGGGCGCCAGCGCGATGATCTCCAGGTCCTGGGGAACGCCCAGCTCGGCCACCGGCTTCGGCAGCCCGTCCGCCCCGAACTGGAAACGGCAGCCGTCGTTCTCATAGCCCAGGAACGGGATCTCGCCCCCGATCACGTCGCCATAATAGAGGTCGCAACCCGCCAACGCCCAATGGCGGTGGTCGTAGACCGTGTAGCCCGCCTGGCCCCGCGCCACGCAGTTGCCCAGCCGGTGATAGCCGCCGAACAGGAAGGAGAGGCCGAGGATCTCCGCCTCCGGCCGGCCGAACGCGCGATGCGACCACAGGTGCGTCCCGACGGCCGGGTCCGCCTCCGCCGCCGGGTCGGCCGTGAAGCCGTTCCACTTGTGGCAGACATAGGTCGCGCCCTCGTCCTCGAACCGCACCTTCCAGAAGCCGGTGTTTCCGGAGAAGACCGCCAGATTGCCGCCGGCGTCGACGAACCGCTCGATCTCGTCGCGCTCGGCCCCGCTCCAGTATTCGCTGTGCCCCACCAGGACCGCACACGGATAGCCGTCCAGCGCGCCCGGCGCTTCCAGGTCGGCGTCGATCAGGTAGTCGAGCTCGATCCCCTCGGCCTCGGCCCAGGCCACGAAGGCGTGCTCCCACTTGTGCAGGAAGCCGGCCGAGCGGTCATAAGGGGACAGCTCGCGCCGCCGCGGCCAGGTGGGGTCCCCGGCGAAGGCCCGCTCCTCGAAGCCGCGCGGCCGCAGGTTCACCAGCCGCGGAACGTCCGCCGGCGCCGCGACCAGCATCTGCGGGAAGGGCCTGCGCGTCGACAGCACCCCGATGGCGCCGTCCATGGCGGTCGGCAGGTCGACGCGCCGGCTCATCAGGGCGGTCACGTCGCAATAGGCGTTGGCCCCACCCCACCAGTTGTAGGCGTGATAGGTGTTGGTCGCGAGCACCAGCACGGCCTTGGCGCGCGGCCGGGCCGCCTTCACCACCACGAAGTGGTTGGCCGTCTCGCCCGCCGCGTCGGTCAGCGCGATGTCGTAATAGCCGCTCGCCCAGTCCGCCCCGATCGCCAGCTCCAGCGCCACCGGCCAGCCGCAGCCGTCCCGGTCGACATGCGGCGGAACCGGATGGTCGCCCACCGCCACGCCCTCGCGGACCAGCACCACCTCGCGGTCGCGGCCCACCCGCGCCACCTCCAGCCGGCAAGGCCCGTTCGACGCCGAGGCGTGCAGCCCCACGACCTCCCCCGGCCGGGCGCTCAGGCGGTCCGTGTAGCAGGCGATCATGGGCGCTCTCCGGGTGTCAGGAGAGAATAGCGATGACTAGCGGGTGTGCAACGGCGGCGCCGCCTGCACCGTCATCCTACGCCATGTGCCTAGGATGACGGAGTGGTGGTGGCGGGAGCTATCCGCCAAACTTCTCCATGTCCGCGTCGGACACGTCGTAATTGCCGTAGACGTTCTGGACGTCGTCGTCGTCTTCCAGCGCGTCGATCATCTTCATCAGCGTGGCCACCGCATCGCCCTCGACGGGGGTCAGCGTCTTGGGCCGCCAGACCACCTTGGTGGTCTTGGCCTCGCCCAGCGTCGCTTCCAGGGCGGTCGCCACTTCGTTCAGGCTGTCGAACGCGGTGTAGATGGTGTGGCCGTCCTCGTCGGATTCCACATCCTCGGCGCCGGCCTCCAGGGCCGCCTCCATCACCTTGTCCTCGGAGCCGGCCGAGGCGGGATAGGTCACCTCGCCCATCCGGTCGAACATGAACGACACCGAGCCGGTTTCGCCCAGGTTGCCGCCGTTCTTGGCGAAGATGGAGCGGACATTGCCCGCCGCGCGGTTGCGGTTGTCGGTCAGGATCTCGACGATCACGCCGACCCCGCCCGGACCGAAGCCCTCATAGCGGATGTCCTCGTAGGACTCCGCGTCGCCGCCGATCGCCTTCTTGATCGCCCGATCGATGTTGTCCTTCGGCATGGACTCGGCCTTGGCGTTGTTCACTGCCAGGCGCAGGCGCGGGTTCATGTTGGGGTCGGGCATGCCCGACTTCGCCGCCACGGTGATCTCGCGCGACAGCTTGGAGAACAGCTTCGACCGCACCGCATCGGCGCGGCCCTTGCGGTGCATGATGTTCTTGAATTTGGAATGGCCGGCCATGTTGCTCGTATCGGCGGTTTTGTGACGGAGCGCGCTTTTAGCCTCCGCCCGCGCGGAAGGCCAGCC
>CAMFIW010000452.1 GCA_945952355.1 uncultured Phenylobacterium sp.
TTCCTGGACCGTGCGCGCCACAGCTCCACGACGCCCATCGGCTCCTGCCTCCGCACCGGGATCGACCGGCGCGCCAGCCCGAACATGGAGGCCATGGGGGCGTCGTCGCAGATCGCGGTCTCGGCGTCGCCGAAGCCGTTGAAGCGGGTGTTCATGGCCACGCCATAGGCGCCCAGCATGCCGATCTCGATATAGTCGCCCTCGCGGACGTCTTCCGGCAGCCAGAACGGGCCCGGCATGTGGTCGATGGCGTCGCAGGTCGGGCCGTAGAAGCGGAAGGGCTTCAGATTGCCTTCCAGTTCGGCGGCCTCACCGTCCTCGGCGCGCATCAGCTTCACCGGGAAGGGCCACTTGGAGTGCGCGGCGTCGAACAGCGACCCGTAGGAGCCGTCGTTCAGATAGAGCGCGTCGCCCTTCTTGAGCTCGACCTTGACCAGCATGGACGAGGCCTCGGCGACCAGGGCCCGGCCGGGTTCGCACCACAGCTCGGTGGTCTCGTGGACCATCATCTCGGCGAAGCCGCGGTCGATGGAGTCCATGTAGTCGTCGAGCGCCGGCGGAACCATGCCCGGATAGACCGAGGGGAAGCCGCCGCCGACATCGACCACGTCGGCGAAGACGCCGGCGCGGACGAGGGCGCGGGAGGCCTGGGTCATCGCCGCCTGGTAGGCGGTCGGACGCATGCATTGGCTGCCGACGTGGAACGACACGCCCATCAGGTCCTGGGTGGCGCGGCGGGCGGCGAGCAGCAGGCCCGGCGCCTGGTGGGCGTCGACCCCGAACTTGCCGGCCAGCGAATAGGCCGCGCCCTCGGCCTGGACGCCCAGGCGGACGATCAGGTTGAGGTCCTTGGCGTTGCCGGTGGCGTCGAGGATCTTGGCCAGCTCTTCGTGGGTGTCGAACGAGAAGGTCCGGACGCCATGATCGAAGTAGGCGGCCGAGATCGCGCGACGGCTCTTGACCGGGTGCATGAACGCCATGCGGGACCCGGGCGCATGCTCGGCGACCAGCTCGATCTCGGGGATCGAGGCCACGTCGAAGGACGTCACCCCGTTCGCGACGAGGGCCTCAATGACCCACGGCGAAGGGTTCGCTTTGACAGCGTAGAAGACGTCGCCTTTGAACTTGTCCTGGAACCAGCGCGCCGCTACCGCCACCGCGTCCGGTCGCGCAATGGCGACAGGACGTTCCGGCGACCGCTCACGGACCAGGTCCAGGGGCGTATGGTACGTATGCACCTCACGCAACCCCCAACGGATTGTTGAACCAAGTCCGGCGTTAGCAGCGCTTTTGAGGACATCGGGTCCGCCGGAGCGGTGCGAAATAGGGTCGATGGACCCGCATGTAAAGTAGTTTTTTTCCACAGCGGAAAACCTTCACCAAACCCAAGCCCGGCCAGGGTTTGCGCGAGCCTTTGCGACTCAAGGAATCAGCGGGTTTCAAGGCCCGGATTCGCGGGCCAGATTCGGTGAATGGAAGAGGGGTTCGAATTTCGTCCCGCGGGGCCTTTCGACGCTAGCGGGATCGCGGGCCGGCGCACGATGGCTGTCAGCGCTGGCTGGCGGATAGGCGCCGCACCGCGTCGCGGCCGCTCCGGCCAAGGACCCCTGGACCGCCGCCCCAAGGCCATGTCATGAAGCCGTCGCAGGGCCGCGCGATCTAGCAGCTTTGCGCGAGACCCCGGGGAAGCTTCGCCATCCATGCCTGACGCCGCCGTTCTGTCCGTGCGGAACGCCTCGAAGACCTTCGGCGCCCGCAAGGCGCTCGACGGCGTGTCCCTCGATGTGGCCAGGGGCGAGATGATCGCCCTGATCGGACCCTCGGGCTCGGGGAAGTCCACCCTGCTGCGCTCGATCAGCGGCCTCCAGTCGATCGACGGCGGGGCCGGGGCGATCGAGGCCTTCGGCCAGGCCGTGCAGGCCGACGGCAAGGTGTCGGGCAAGGTGCGCGACGCGCGCATCCGCATCGGCTTCATCTTCCAGCAGTTCAATCTGGTGGGCCGGCTTTCGCTGTTCACCAATGTGGCCCTGGGCAGCCTCGGGCGGATTCCGCTCCTGCGGGGCGTGCTCGGCGCCTGGCCGGCCGAGACGCGGACCGCGGTGATGGCGGCGCTGGCGCGGGTGGGTGTGGCGGACTACGCGGCGCAGCGGGCCAACACCCTGTCCGGCGGCCAGCAACAGCGCGGCGCCATCGCCCGGGCCCTGGTGCAGAAGGCCAAGATCATTCTGGCCGACGAGCCGGTGGCCTCGCTTGATCCGGTCTCGGCGCGCAAGGTCATGGAGATCCTGGCCGAGCTCAACCGGGTCGACGGCCTGACCGTGGTGGTGACCCTGCACCAGGTCGACTACGCCCTGCGCTACTGCAAACGGGTGGTGGCTCTGAAGGCCGGGCGGATCGTCTATGATGGGCCAGCCTCAGGGCTCGAGACCAAGCAACTGATCGACATCTACGGACCGGAATACGAGGACGTGTTCTGGGAAGGAGCCCCCGAATGACCCCAGGCTTCACGACGCGAGGCTTCAACAGGCGCCATCTGCTGCTGACCGCGGGCGGCTTCTCCGTCCTGACCCTGGCGGGCTGCGCCAAGGGCGAGGGCGGCAAGGCCAAGGCGCCGGACGGCAAGAGCGCGCCGCTGCGCTTCTCCATCGTCGCGCCGGAGAGCGCATCGAGCCTGGAGATCTTCTGGAACCCGATCATCGCCGACATGGAGAAGCAGACCGGGCTGAAGATCGTTCCGTTCTTCGGGGCGAACTACACCGCCCTGGTCGAGGCGTTGCGGTTCGGCCAGACGGACTTCGGCTGGTTCACCAACTTCTCAGGCCTGGAAGCCGTGCGGCGGGCCAACGGCGAGGTGTTCGCCCGCACCTTCGACCCCTCCGGCGACGACGGCTATACCTCGTTGATCCTGGTGCCGGCCAAGTCCAAGACCACGCTCGACGACCTGCTCAAATGCGACAGGACCCTGAACTTCGGGATCGGCGACGCCAAGTCGACCTCGGGTACGCTGGCGCCCAAGACCTACCTGTTCGCCCCCAAGGGCATCGACGTCCAGAAGTGCTTCAAGACGGTGAAGTCGGCCAATCACGGCGCCAACCTGATGGGCGTGGCGAGCGGCGTGCTGGACGCGGCGACCGGCAACTCGACGTCCTTGCGCCTGCAGCGCGAGCGCGATGCGCAGAACGCCGCCCAGGGCAAACCCACCATCGGCGACAAGGTCCGCGTGATCTGGACCTCGCCCCGCCTGCCCGAAGACCCGATCATCTGGCGCAAGGACCTCGATCCGGCGCTCAAGGAGAAGATCCGCCAGTTCTTCCTGACCTACGCCCAGGGCGACGGGCCGGAGGCGGAGCGCCAGCGCGCCCTGCTCGGCAAGATCTCGATCGGTGGGTTCAAGGCGGCCGACAACAACCACCTCCTGCCCGTGCGCGAGATGGAGGCGGCGGACCTGCTGCAGGAGGCCAAGAACGCCAAGGACAGCGCCAAGATCGCCGAGGCCCAGAAGGCCTTCGACGCGGTGAAGGCGGAGGAGGCCGCCCTACAGGCCAAGACCGGCCAGCCGGTCGGCGCCCAGTAGCCCTTCC
>CAMFIW010000453.1 GCA_945952355.1 uncultured Phenylobacterium sp.
CCTATGTCCTGAACCTGATGGACACCCCCGGGCACGTCGACTTCGCCTACGAGGTCAGCCGAAGCCTGGCCGCCTGCGAGGGATCGATCCTGGTGGTCGACAGCTCCCAGGGTGTCGAGGCCCAGACGCTCGCCAACGTCTACCAGGCGATCGACAACAATCACGAGATCGTGCCGGTCCTGAACAAGATCGACCTGCCCGCGGCCGAGCCCGACCGGGTGCGCGCACAGATCGAGGACGTGATCGGCATCGACGCCTCCGACGCGGTGCTGTGCTCGGCCAAGACCGGCGAGGGCATCGCCGATGTCCTGGAGGCGGTGGTCACCCGCCTGCCGCCGCCGAAGGGCGATCCCGCGGCGCCGCTTAAGGCCCTGCTGGTCGACGCCTGGTACGACCCCTACCTCGGCGTGGTCGTGCTCGTGCGGGTGATCGACGGCAAGCTGCGCGCCGGCATGAAGGTGCGGATGATCAACGCCGGCGCCACCCACCAGGTGGACCGCATCGGCGTGTTCAAGCCCAAGCAGACCGAGGTCGACGAGCTGGGCCCCGGCGAGATCGGCTTCATCACCGCCCAGATCAAGCAGGTGGCCGACGCCGCGGTGGGCGACACCATCACCGAGGAGCGCCGCCCGACCGACACGCCCCTGCCCGGCTTCCGCGTGGCCCAGTCGGTGGTGTTCTGCGGCCTGTTCCCGGTGGATGCGGCCAAGTTCGAGGACCTGCGCGCCGCCATCGGCCGCCTGCGCCTGAACGACGCCAGCTTCACCTACGAGATGGAGACCAGCGCGGCGTTGGGCTTCGGCTTCCGTTGCGGCTTCCTGGGCCTGCTGCACCTGGAGATCATCCAGGAGCGTCTGTCGCGCGAGTTCGACCTGGACCTGATCGCGACGGCGCCCAGTGTCGTCTACAAGATCGGCCTGACCGACGGGACCGAGATCGAGCTGCACAATCCGGCCGACATGCCGGACCCGGTGAAGATCGCCACCATCGCCGAGCCCTGGATCAAGGCCACCATCCTGACCCCGGACGAGTATCTCGGCAGCGTGATCAAGCTCTGTCAGGACCGCCGCGGCGAGCAGCGCGAGCTCTCCTATGTCGGGAGCCGCGCCCTGGTGGTCTACGACCTGCCGCTGAACGAGGTCGTGTTCGACTTCTACGACCGCCTGAAGAGCGTCTCGAAAGGCTATGCCTCGTTCGACTACCAGATCGAGGGCTACCGGGTCGGCGACCTGGTGAAGATGTCGATCCTGGTGAATGGCGAGCCGGTGGACGCGCTGTCCATGCTGGTCCACCGCGACCGCGCCGAGGCCCGGGGCCGCGGAATGGTCGAGAAGATGAAGGACCTTATCAGCCCGCACATGTTCCAGATCCCGCTGCAGGCGGCGATCGGCGGTCGGATCATCGCGCGCGAGACCATCCGCGCGCTGCGCAAAGACGTGACGGCCAAGTGCTATGGCGGCGACGCCAGCCGCAAGCGCAAGCTGCTGGACAAGCAGAAGGCCGGCAAGAAGCGCATGCGCCAGTTCGGCAAGGTGGAGATCCCGCAGGAAGCCTTCATCGCCGCGCTGAAGATGGACGCCGACTAGGGTCGCGCCTTGATCCTGCCCGAAGCGCGCGCGACAACGGCCAAGCTTAGCTCGGCCGTGGGCCGATCGTTCCTCGGGAGCCCTTCATGCGCAAGATCGTGATCCTGGCCGTCGTGGCCGCAGCCCTGGCCGCCTGCAACACCGTCGCGGGCGTGGGCAAAGACGTGTCCGCCGCCGGCAAGGCCGTCACCGGCGCGGCCAACGACGTCAAGAAGTAGGCTCTCTCAGGCGTCCTCCGCGCGCGACGCCTCCTCTGCGATCCGCGCCTTCTCGTCAGGCGGCACCACATCGGGATCGGCCTCGCGCGCCCAGTCCTCCGCGGGCGTTGTGGGGCCCACATGACCGTGCACGGCGTGATGGGCGCGGTCCTGCGGGGCGGGCGTTTCGGACATGGGACGGCTCCAATTGTCGCAGGCAAGGAACGCCCAGGTCGGCGGAGGGTTCGAGGCCCAAGGCGAACCTGGAGTCGCGGTGCCGGGATGCACAGCTTTGCCGAATGCGACGGCGGGTCGCCCTTCCGCTTTTCCCAGGACGTGAGCATATGCCAGCCATGAGCCAGACACCCACCCTTATCCAGGCCTTCACCCGGGGTTTGAAGGGCCGCTGTCCGCACTGTGGCGAGGGCCGGCTCTATTGGCGCTACCTGAAGGTCGAGCCGCGGTGCGAGAAATGCGGGCACGACCTGGCACGCTATCCGGCCGACGATGGCCCGGCCTATTTCACTATCCTGATCGTCGGCCACCTGCTGGTGGCCCCGCTGCTGTTCTTCCCGATCATCTGGAAAGCGCCGGCGCTCTATATGGTGCCGGGCACGCTCATTCCGCTGACCATCGCCACCCTGGCGCTGCTGCCGCGGGTCAAGGGCGCCTTCATCGGCGTGCTCTATCACGTGGGCGTCAAGGAAGGCGACGCGCACCTGCACACGGCCGACTGGTCCAAATAGCCGGGACCCGGAACCGGCGCAGGCGGCGCTCGTTCCCCGTCACCTGAAGCGGCGCCTTCGCGGCCGCCGCAATGGGAGACGCGACATGTCCGTGGGGACTATTCTGCTCATCATCCTCGTGCTGCTCCTGATCGGCGCATTGCCGAGTTGGGGCTATTCCCGCTCGTGGGGATATAGGCCGTCCGGCGGCTTGGGCCTCGTGCTCGTGATCGTGCTCGTTCTGGTTCTGCTGGGCCGCATCTAGACGCTTTGCCTTCGCCTGCCAGCCAAGGCGCCTTAGTCTTCCCGCTTAGCGTGGCGGGGGATTCATGACGGACGGCAAGGCGGGCGGGGCGTTTCCCGCGGGCGCTCAGGCGAGCGCAATCTCTCCCCTGGCGAGGGCCCGGGCCATCCTGGGCGGTTCGGCGGGCAATCTGGTCGAATGGTACGACTGGTTCGCCTATTCCTCGTTCGCCCTCTATTTCGCCAAGCACTTCTTCCCGAAGGGCGACCAGACCGCCCAGCTGATGCAGACGGCGGTGGTGTTCTGGGTGGGCTTCCTGGCCCGCCCGCTAGGCGCCTGGCTGACCGGGCTCTATGCCGACCGGGTCGGGCGACGCGCGGCGCTGACCGTGTCGGTGGCGATGATGTGCGCGGGCTCCTTCGCCATCGCCATCATGCCGGACTACTCGACCTGGGGTGCGATGGCGCCGGTCGCCCTTCTGGTCGCGCGCCTGGTCCAGGGCCTGTCGCTCGGTGGCGAGTACGGAGCCAGCGCCACCTACATGTCGGAAATGGCAGGGCGGAAACGGCGCGGCTTCTGGTCGAGCTTCCAGTTCATGACCCTGATCATGGGACAGCTGACGGCGCTCGCCGTGCTGATCGTACTGCAGAACTGGATGCCCAGAGCCGATCTCGAGGCCTGGGGCTGGCGCATTCCCTTCGCCATCGGCGGCCTGTTGGCCGTGGTGGTGTTCTTCATCCGCATGGGGCTGGAGGAGAGCCCTTCCTACCTGGCCGCCCAGGCCGCCGGCGCCGAGCGCTCGCGGACCATGCTGCTGTT
>CAMFIW010000454.1 GCA_945952355.1 uncultured Phenylobacterium sp.
CCACGATCTCGCGGAACTCCTCGACATTGTAGGCGATGCCGCCGCCGGTGCCGGCGAGCGTGAACGAGGGGCGGATGATCGCCGGCAGGCCGACGAACTCCAGGCCCTCCAGGGCCTCGTCCATCGAGTGCGCCGCCTTGGACTTCGGGCTTTCGAGCCCCAGCTTGTCCATCGCGTCGCGGAATTTCTGGCGGTCCTCGGCCTTGTCGATGACGTCCGCCTTGGCCCCGATCATCTCGACGCCGTACTTGGCCAGCGCGCCGGAGGCTTCCAGGGCCAGAGCGGTGTTCAGCGCGGTCTGGCCGCCCATGGTCGGCAAGAGCGCATCCGGGCGCTCCTTGGCGATGATCTTCTCGACCATCTCCGGCGTGATCGGCTCGACATAGGTTGCGTCGGCCACGTCCGGGTCGGTCATGATCGTGGCCGGGTTCGAATTGACCAGCACGATGCGGTAGCCCTCGGCGCGCAAGGCCTTGCAAGCCTGGACGCCCGAATAGTCGAACTCGCAGGCCTGGCCGATGACGATCGGGCCGGCGCCGATGATCAGGATCGAGGAGATGTCGGTGCGTTTCGGCATGGTCGTCTCGCGCGCAAGGGCGGCTGCGCGGTTCCGCGCGCCGTGCCCGTTCAATCTGCAGGTTAAGGCGCCCGTTTAGAGACGGAGTCGGCCGCGCGCAAGGCCGGACCGGCGTCGCGGTGTCGCGGCCTTCGCCAATCATGGGGGGAGTGGCCCGAAGGCCGCTTGGCCGAGGGTCGATGGGGGGCGAAACCTCGCACGCAAGGGCGCTTCAGATGCGCACCTGCATCGTCATGCGCCTTGCCCCGCAAGTCTCACGGCAAGCCTTCCACGAGTTGGGGAAGCGAGCTGGACGTTTGCGTCGCGGAGGCGCCGATGGCAGTTGCCTGTCCGGACACGCCAGGGTGGAGACTTTCGATGGGCGACGCCGGCTTCCACCCGATCCGCTTGCTCAAACGACTGCGGGCGCGCCTGCGCCCCGTGCCGAAACAGCACGACCTTGAGGGCGTCAATGTCGGCTACGTCGAACGCCTCAAGCGGGAGATGCCGCACGACGAGGCGATGGAACTCGCCATCGGCGGCGACTTCGACGTGATCGGCCCGATCGAGGCCGCGCTGCTTCGTTACTACGGCTTGCCGGCCGACGGCCACCTGGTCGATGTAGGCTGCGGCTCCGGACGCCTGGCGAAGCCGCTCTCGGCCGACCACGGCGGAACCTATCTCGGCCTCGACCTGGTGCCGGACCTGCTGGCCCACGCCCGGCGCATCTGCAACCGGCCCGATTGGCGCTTCGAAGTGGTCCGCCACATCGGCATTCCGGAGACCGATGGCCGCGCCGACATGGTCTGCTTCTTCTCGGTGCTCACCCACCTGCTGCACGAACAGAGCTATTGGTATCTGGAGGAGGCGCGCCGCGTGCTGAAGCCCGGCGGCCTCATCGTGTTCTCGTTCCTGGAATTCAACGAGCCCAGCCACTTCGAGACCTTCCTGGGCACGGTCGAGCAGGCCAAGGCGCGCATCGCCAACCCGCTCAACGTCTTCATCGACCGCGCCGCCATCCCGATCTGGGCGAAGTCCCTGGGCCTGGAGGTCGTCGAAATCCGCGCCGGCGGCGACGCCATCGTCCCGCAAGGCGCCCTCGGCCAGGCCGTCTGCGTGCTCAAGAAGCCCGCCTGATTGCGGAACCACGAACCACACGAGCCCACACGAACGAGAGCGCGCAGCGCTCCCTGCCGCGTCGACGCCGCAAGTTGGAGCCACGAAAAACACGAAAAACACGAACGTTCTCCGGAGCGGCCGCACTTAGGGAGATTGGCGCTTCGCGCGGGTGGCCACGGCCCGTTCGTGTTGGTTCGTGTGGTTCGTGGCTCAAACCTTTTCGCCCAACGAAAATGGGCCGGCGTTTCCGCCGGCCCATCCGTAGTTCTGGTCGTGCGACCTGCGGTTAGACCTGCAGGTTGCCCGCCGACATCTTGCCGCTGCGCTTGTCGCGCTCGAGCTCGTAGCTGACCTTTTGGCCTTCGTTCAGCGAACGAAGCCCGGCGCGTTCAACCGCCGAGATGTGCACGAAAACGTCCGCGCCGCCTTCATCGGGTTGGATGAAGCCGTAGCCCTTGGTGCCGTTGAACCACTTCACGGTGCCGCTAGCCATAGAGATATACGTCCTTGCAGAGATATTCCCCGACGCCCAATTGCGGCCGCCGAGGATCAGATTTCGAGGGGGATCGGAAGCAGGCCCGGTGCGTCAGAAGAAGCGTCGAAAGGCAGCCGAACCTACGAAATTGACGGCGGCACTCTGGATCAATCGACGATTGAAGGCAAGGCTGGGATTGAGGCCGGGCAAGGGCTGGCGCAGGAATGCAGTCTCGCCAAAGGGTTCCATCATGCGCAAAATATTTCTGCTCCCGGTTTCCGCCCTCGGCCTCTGCGCCGCGGCGCCCCCGCCGGCCCCGCCCGCGCCGGTCTCGACGCCGGTGGGCGCCTACGACACGACGGTCAGCGGCCAGCCCATCCTGCTGCCACAGGGGCCTGTGAAGGTGACCGTCTCGCGCACCGATCTCCCGGCCCACGGACTGATCCCGCCGCACAAGCATCCGTTCCCCCGCTACAACTACGTGATCGCCGGCGGCGTGCGCGTCACCAACCTCGATACCGGCGCCGTCCAGGAGTTCCACGCCGGCCAGTTCATCGTCGAAGCCGTCGGCCAGTGGCACAAGGGCGAAGCCCTCGACAACCAGCCCGCCACCCTGCTCGCCATCGACCAGGCCCCGCCCGGCCAGACCAACATGATCCGCAAGGAACCCTGAGGGCGGCAGGCGCCCAAGCCCTCCGCTACAGCGGAGGGGCTCAAGAACTAGCTTTGGACGACAAAATTGGTTGTTGCTCTTTTCGACTGCCGGGGGCAGCTCAGGAAAAGCCAAGACCTTACGGGCAGTATCAGCCGGCATGACACCTGAAACCCAAGCCCGGATCTTTGGCGCAGTCTTCTTCTCGGCTTGCAGCCTATTGTTTTTGTGGTTCGGACGTCACTCACTTCGTACTGGCGTAGCTCCAATGACGATTACACAGGCTAACAGATCGACCCAACCAGTCCTATTCCGCTTAGTTGTAGGGGTCTGGTTCTCGATGGCTGCTGTCTGTGCTCTCGGCGCGGTCAGCATTGCCATTCCACACTGAGACGTCGACCAAACGCTCAAGCCTACAGCTTGGTGAGCTTGCCCGTGGCGGCGACCGGGCCGGTCGGCCCGGGTTGCTTGGAGCCGCCAGGGGCTTCGACGGAGACGGCGAGGACCGCGCCCGGCGCGGCGAGAGACGTTAGGGGTTGGGCGACGGGGAGAGCGACCGTGGCGCCGACGGGCACGAAGCCCAGCGAGCGGGGCTGGCCGTCGGCGGGGATCAGCCATAGCTGGTGGACGTGGCCGGGATCGGTTCCGGGCGGCACGAGGGACGAGATCAGCACGGCCTGGCGGGTCGGGTCGTAGGCGGCGACGAACAGGTGCTGGCCGGCCGGGGTGTCGATGCGGGCGTTGAGCACCTGGGCCGGGGCCGTGGGC
>CAMFIW010000455.1 GCA_945952355.1 uncultured Phenylobacterium sp.
CATCGCCGAGCTCGGAATCTGCGGCGCCATGGCCCGTACGCCGGAGGAATGGGACGCCTCGGAGCAGGGGCGCATCCTCGCCACCCGACCGATGGTCGAGGTCACCAAGATCGCCGACGGCCCGCCGGTCCCCTTCCCGCTTCGTATGACCTCGCCGCTGTCCGGCATTCGCGTGCTCGACCTGACCCGCGTGCTCGCTGGGCCGACCTGCGGCCGCACGCTCGCGCAATACGGCGCCGACGTCCTCTATGTCGCCTCACCCAACCTGCCCGCGACACCCGGCTTCGTGACCGACACCAACCATGGAAAGTTGTCGGCCTATCTGGACCTCACCCAGGCTGGCGACCTTGATCGCCTGCGCAAGCTGATCGCCACCGCCGACGTGTTCAGCCAGGGATATCGTTCCGGGGGGTTGGAGCGGCTGGGCCTGGGACCCACCGATCTCGCCCAGCTCAATTCCGGCCTGGTCTATATATCGATCAATGCCTACGGCCACGAAGGCCCCTGGCGAACCCGACCAGGCTGGGAGCAACTTGGCCAGGCCGTCACGGGCATGGCCTGGCTGCACGGTCAGCATATTGCCGGCGGGGACAGGGGCCCCATCCTCCAGCCTGGCGCGGTCACAGACTACACCACGGGGTTCCTGGCCGCGCTGGGCGGGCTGATCGCCCTGCAGCGCCGGGCGCTCTACGGAGGCAGCTACCTCGTCCGGGTTTCGCTGTCCCAGACGGCCGTCTGGCTGCGGAGCCTCGGTGTCGCTCCGCCCGAACGACTTGAGGCTGTCGAGCCGGTTTCCGCTGAAGAGGTCGACGCCTGGCGGATCGACACGGCCAGCGGCTGGGGTGGCCTGCGCCATCTGCGGCCGGCCGTCCGGATGTCCGCCACGCCCACCGCATGGGCCCGCCCGGTCGTTCCCCTCGGAACCCACCCGGCCGCTTGGCCCGGCTAGGACGCGTCACCCGACGCCAGGGATAGCGGCGGCGCAATCTCCTCAAGCGGCCGGCGCTCCGCGCGAACGCCGAGGGCCAGGGCCGCGAGCGCAGCCAGCAGCATCAGTCCGCCCCCCAGCAGGTACCCCCAGAAGATCTGAACCCGTGCGCCGGAGTCGATCAGGGCGCCGAACAAGGCAGGCCCAGCCACTCCCCCCAAGAGCGTTCCGAACGCGTAGAACAGCGAGATCGTCACCGCCCGGGTCTCCAGCGGGAACAACTCCCCGACCGTCAGATAGGCTGCGCTCGCCCCGGCCGAAGCGAAGAAGAAGATGACGCACCAGGCCAGGGTCTGGGTCGTCGCCGTCAGCCACCCTTGCGCGAACATCCAACCGGTGACGCACAGCAGCGCGCCGGCCAGGCCGTAGGTCGCGGCGATCATGGTCCTTCTGCCCAGGCTGTCGAACAGCGGTCCCAGGATGAGCGGGCCGCTGACGTTTCCGAGCGCGAACGGGAGCATGAACCAGCCGATCGAACCGGCGGCGACGCCGTAGAACCTGGTGAGGATCAGGGCGTAGGTGAAGAAGATCGCATTGTAGCAGAACGCCTGTGTCGCCATCAGCACGACCCCCAGCACGGTGCGGCGGGGGTGAACGACAAACAGCGTCCGGCCGATGTCGCGCCAGGATGTGATCCGGCCGACCGCGAGCCGGATCGTCGGCAAGTCGCAAAGCGGGGCGAGCGGCTGGGCAAGGTCGCGCTCCACCCGCGCCTCGATCGCGGCGGCCAGCATCCCGCCGATCACGAAAGCCAGCCGCCAGCCCCAGGCCTGCGGCACGATCTGCGGATCGAGCACGATCAGCGATCCCATGGCGCCCATCGCCGCCCCGAGCCAGAAGCTGCCGTTCACCGCCAGGTCGGTGACCCCTCGGCGCCGGGCAGGGATCAGTTCCTGGATCGCCGAGTTCACGGCCCCATACTCTCCGCCGATACCCGCGCCGGTCAGAAAGCGAAAGGCGAGGAACGAGGCGAAGTCCCAGGAGAAGCCCGTGGCGATCGTCGCAAGCAGATAGACGACGACCGTGAGCGTGAAGAGCTTGCGCCGGCCGAAGTGGTCGGTCATCCGCCCGAAGAGCAATGCCCCCATGACGGCGCCGAGGATGTAGGCGCTGCCCGCGAAACCGATCTGGGTGTCGCTCAGCGCCAACCCGCCCTTGATCGCTGGGGAAAGCGAACCCACCAGCGTCACCTCCAGCCCGTCGAGGATCCAGGTGATCCCCAACGCGGCCACGACCATGCTGTGGAACCGGCTCCATGGCAGGCGGTCGAGGCGCGCAGGGATGGCGGTGGCGACGACCCGCGTCATGGGCGACCTCCCTTCCAGTCGTCGTAACGGAACGCGAGCGCTGGGCTTCCGTTCGCTTTCGCCTGTGCTATTCGCCCGCCATGAGCGAGCCCCAGCCCACCGCCGAGATCCTTGTCGACGCGCGCGGCCACCACTGTCCGGTGCCGACCCTGCGCCTGCGCCGGGCGTTGCAGGACGCCGCGCCGGGAACGGCCGTTCGGCTGCTCGCCGACGATCCTATGGCGCGCATCGACGTCCCCCATTTCGCCGGACAGCTCGGGCTGGAGATTCTGGAGCGCGGCGACGAGGCCGGCGTGCTCAGCTTTTTGATCCGGAAGCCAGCTTAGGGTTCTCGCCGCCCAACTCGGCGAGCCGCGGCTGTTCCGCGTCCTCCATGGCGATCTCCATCTCCGTGGCCAAAGCGCCGCCAAAGAAGATCGCGTTCACGTTCCAGGACAGCCAGATCAGGAACACAACGACCGCCGCCACCGATCCGTAGGTCGCACCGAGGTGGGCGATCTGCTCCACATAGAAGGCGCTGGCCCAGGACATGAACATGCACAGCAGCGCAGCCGCCGCGCCGCCGGTGATCGACGCAACCCACGCCACGGGCTTTGACGACATGGCGAAACGATAGATGAGGCTCATGGCCAGGGTGATGCCGAAACTCGCCCACGTCCATTCGCTATAGAGCCACGGCGCGCCCTTGAGCGGCTTGATGTCGAAAGCGATGGCCAGGAAACGCAGATAGAGAAAGACGCCCGAGAGCACCGCCAGCAGGACGAACGCCGCCAGCAAAACCAGCAGCGCCATTAGGTTGAAGCCCAGGAAGCCGCGGGGCGCGTCCTCGTCGTGGATGACGGCCAGTCCTGCCAGCAGGGGCTTGAAGCCCCGGTGGGCCGCATAGCCTCCGATGATGACGGCCAGGCCGCTCTGGGTCGAAATCGCCTGCAATGGCGTGTGGCTGAGCCGCGTGAGTTCCTCGGCGAACAGGCCCCTCGCGCCGGCCGGCATCAGCTGGGACATCATTTCCGCCTGGTGCGCCGCCGCGGTCGGGTCGGAGAGCAGGCTGTAAAGTCCCACCATGATGGCCAGACCGGGGAAGACGGCCAGCATGCTGAAGAACGAGACACCGCCCACATAGAGCATGACGTCGCGCCCCCACAGGCGCGACAGCGCCTTGCCCAGGGTCGCCAGGATAAGGCGCGCCCAGTGAATGGGGTCCCAGTCGACCTCGCTGAGGCGCCGGATCAGGCGCGCCGAAACTGACATGGGGCGGACCCTGGTGAAGCC
>CAMFIW010000456.1 GCA_945952355.1 uncultured Phenylobacterium sp.
GGGCCCAGCGAGGCCAAGGTGGCCGCGGCGGCGGCCTGGCCGGCCCCCTCGGCCTTGAGCTATCCGGCGGGCCCGCCGGAATTCGTGTCGGGCTCGGGTTGCCACCTGACCGATGCGGCGGGCGGCCAGTACCTGGACGGCTGCGCGGGCACGTTCAATATCGGGCTCGGCTACGGACATCCTCTGGTGACCGAGGCCGTCGTCCGCGTGCTGTCCACGGGCCTGCCGCACGTCTCGAGCTCGTTCGATCACCGGCAGGTCACGGCCGCGGCGCAGGCCCTGGTCGATGTCGCCCCCGGCGCCATCGAATACTGCCACTTCAAGGGCTCCACCGGCGGCAGCACCGCGGTGGAGCAGGCGATGCGCCACGCCTGGGCGGCGAGCGGCAAGCGCTCATTCGTCGCCTTCCGGGACAGCCACCATGGCCAGACGATCGCCACCACGGGCCTGTCGGGCATGCCGTTTCGCCGCAACCGGCTGCCGGTCGCGCCACTGCCGGTGACCCATGTCGATGCGCCGGACTGCTTCCGATGCAAGTGGGGTAAGACTCCCGACAGCTGCGGGCTGGAATGCATCGGCGCGATCGAGCGCGCGCTGGACGCGGCGCCGACCGGCGAGGACGACGTCGCGGCCTTCGTGGGCGAGCCGATCCTGGGCGCGGGCGGTGGCGTCACGCCGCCGAAGCCCTGGTGGGGCGAGCTGAAGAGCCGGCTGGATGCGCGGGGCGTGCTGCTGATCTTCGACGAAGTGCAGACCTTCGGGCGGACCGGCTCGTTCTTCGCCGCCGAACACTACGGCGTGGATCCCGACATGATCGCCGTGAGCAAGGGGATCAGCGGCATCGGCATCCCCGGCGCGGCGGCCCTGCTGATGACCGAGAACCTGCGCGTGCTCGGCACGGCGGAGCGATCGCTCACCTCGGCCGGATCGGTGCTCGCCTGCGCAGCCGTCGAGGCCACGATCCAGGTGATGCGTGGGCCGGGGTTCTTCGAGAACGCCCGCCGGTCCGGAGAAGTGCTTGCCGACCGCCTGCAGCGCATGGCGCGCGAATTCGAGCGCGTCGGCACGGTCCGGGGCTTCGGGCTGATGACCGGCCTCGAAATGGTCAGGAACGGCAGCGATCGCGCGCCCGACGCCGAGCTGGCCCATCGGGTCGTCGACGAGTGCATGAAGAACGGGCTCCTGCTCAGGACCAGCCACTATGGGCGCGGCGGGTTCGTGAAGGTCCGGCCGCCGCTGGTGATCGGCGAGGACGAGGCGCATGACCTCTGCGACCGGTTGCATCGCGCCCTGGCGACGGCGCTGGACAGTTGAAACCCGCCCTTTCCATACGCCCTGGCGCGGCGCCGGCCACCCTCAGCCGGGGGGCCCATATTCTCGCCGCCGCAGCCGTCCACGCCTATACCGCCTTCGGCGGCGTGCTGGCCTTCTTCACCCTGGTCGAGACGGCGGCCCACCATTTCGAGCGCGCGCTGCTGCTGCTGGGCCTGGCCTTCGTGGTCGACGGCACCGACGGCTTCCTGGCGCGCCGGGTCCAGGTCAAGCGATGGCTCCCGACCATCAGCGGCGAGGCGCTGGACCTGGTCATAGACTTCATCACCTATGCCGTCGCGCCACTGTTCCTGCTGTGGAGCGCGGGCCTCCTGCCGCAACCGGCCTGGCTATGGGCGGTGGTCATACTGGCGGCGGCGCACTACGACTTCGCCAACACCCATCCGCTCAAGAACCAGGGCCTCTATACGGGCCTGCCGGCGATCTGGAACCTGTATGCGTTCTACGTCTACGTCCTCCGCCCGCCGGAGTTCGTGCAGGTCGTCTGCATCGCCGGTCTGTTCGTGCTGACCTTCGCGCCGATCCACTTCATCTGCCTGTCCCGCCTCGCCTATCTGAGGGTCGCGAGCCTCGCCGCCACGGTGATCTGCGCGGCCATCGTCCTGATGGTCCTCTTGGGGCTTGTGGAGGACCGGAGGCTCTGGGCGCTCGTCAGTCTCGTCGGGCCGGCCTGGTATCTCGGCGCTTCCCTGTGGGTGGACCTTAAATTCCGCCGCGGCGCCCTGCGCCTCCCACCCCCGCAGCCAGCGTCAAGCGAGGAACGTCGATGAGCCCGCCTGCCGCCGTCATCTTCGACATGGACGGGCTGATGGTCGACACCGAGGCCATGGCCATCGACGCCTGGCAGGCGGCCGCCCGCGCCGAGGGGGCTGAGATATCGCGCGCGCTCTGCATCGGGATGATCGGCCTCAATCAGCGCGATTCCGAGCGGTTGCTGGTCGACACCCTGGGCGCCGCCTTCCCCTTGATCCCGGTCCGCGACCGCTTCCTGCGTATCCTGCGTGAGCGCCTGGAGGCCGGAGACGTAGACGCCAAGCCTGGCCTGCATGACCTGCTGGACGCGCTCGAAGCCAACGGTGTTCCGAAGGCCGTCGCGACGTCGTCGGGGCGCGACGAGGCGACCCTCAAGCTTCGCGCCATCGGCGTCCTGCATCGCTTCCCGGTGATCGCGACCTCGGAACAGGTGAGGTTCGGCAAGCCCGCGCCGGACCTGTTCCTGCTGGCCGCGTCCCAGCTCGGCGTCGCGCCCGGGCGCTGCACCGTGCTGGAGGACTCCGAAGCGGGCGTGCGAGCGGCGCATGCCGCCGGGATGCGGCCGCTCATCGTCCCGGACATCAAGCACCCCTCCGCCGGAACCGCCAGGCTGGCGGCCGGCGTGTTTCCCAGCCTGTCGGAGGTCCGCCTGTTCCTGGCTAGGGAACATGCCTTGCGGGACGCCTGAAAGCGCCGGCGATCCCGGCTCTGCATCACCTCGAAGCCACGTGCGGCTCGCGGACGCTCCGGCCCTTCACCCCGGCGGACATCTGCCCTAGCGTCCGTGCGATCAAATCGAAGGAGGGACGGGGCGATGGCTCGAATGCAGCGGATCAGCCGGCGAGGCATGATGGGTGGCGTGGCGGCGGGGGGCGCGATGGTGGCCCTCGGCAGGTCGGCCTGGGCGGCGGCGCCGGACCTCAAGGCGATCCGGGCCGAGGTCGACAAGCGGCACGACGAGGCGGTCAAGCGCCTGCAGACCTGGATCCGCCAGCCCTCCATCGCGGCCGAGAACCGCGGCATGGAGGAGGGGTGCAAACTCACCATGGAGATGCTGAAGGACGCGGGCTTCCAGACCGCGACCCGCATGCCCACCGACGGCCAGCCGGGCATCTTCGCGACCCTGGACGCCGGGGCCAAGCGCACGGTCGGCATGTACTTCATGTACGACGTCAAGCAGGCCGATCCGTCGGAATGGATCTCGCCGCCCTTCGAGGCGAACCTCGTCGACAAGCCGGGCTTCGGCAAGGTGCTGATCGGGCGCGGGGCGACCAACCAGAAGGGTCCGGAAGCGACCTTCCTCGCCGCACTCCACGCCATCCGCGGCGCGGGAAAGAAGCTGCCGGTGAACCTCGTCCTGGTGGCCGAGGGCGAGGAGGAGATCGGCTCGCCGCATTTCCCGCAGGTGGTCCGCAAGCCCGAGGTGCTCAGCGCGCTGGCCAGGTGCGGCGAGGTCTGGATGCCGTTCAACAGCCAGG
>CAMFIW010000457.1 GCA_945952355.1 uncultured Phenylobacterium sp.
AGATCATGCCTAGTCTCGTGGGCTCGGAGATGTGTATAAGAGACAGGGCCAGGGTGAAGGCGCTGGCGGTGGAGCGGCTGATTCCGGCCCAACAATGGATCAGCATCGGCGAGCTCTCGTCCCAGGTGCGCCCGAACGCCAGGAGCCGCGCCACCACGGTCTCGTCCGGGGGAATCAGGCCCTCGGTAGGTTCGGCGATGTCGTTGACGCCCAGCTTGAGATGCCGATCCGCTGCGACGCCGGCCGGGGTCTCGATCATCGTCGCCGGGTCGAGCAGGGTCACGAGGTGCGAGGGTTTGCGCCGCAGGATCAGCGCTGGGACCTCGGCAAGGCCGCTGACGATGATGGTCACGCTCACTCCGTCTCGAAGGCGGCCGAGGTGCGGGCGAATCCCGCCGCCTCGGACAGCACATGGTAGCGCTGTACGTAACGGATTTGCGCCTGGCTGGCCGCGAGGGGTTCGATATCGAGGTGATAGCCCACCGGTGGCGCGCCGAAGAACTCCAGCGATTCAGCGTGGCCGAAGCCGGCCAACTGGGTCGCCTCGAAGAACGCACAGGCGCGGTCGGCCTGCTTGATCAGCTTCTTGATCGCCACCGGGACCTTGGCCGGCAGGCCGAAGCGGATGTGGATGGCGTTCTCCAGCCGCTCCTCGAACAGCTTGTAGTCGTAACCGAGCGCGGCCTTGAACGGGCTGATCATGTCGCCGATCACGTACTCGGAGGCGTCGTGAAGCAGGGCGGCAAGGCGCCAGCGCGGCTCCAGGCCCGGCTGGATGTGGGCGCAGATTTCCTCCACCACCACGGAATGCTGGGCGACGGAGAAGGCGTGCTCGCCGATGGTCTGACCGTTCCAGCGGGCCACGCGGGCCAGGCCGTGGGCGATATCCTCGATCTCGATGTCCATCGGCGAAGGATCAAGCAGATCCAGTCGACGCCCCGACAGCATGCGCTGCCAGGCCCGCGGTTCCTTGGCGCCGCGACGCAGCCCTTTTTTCACCCGCGCGTTCCTTTCACAGTCAAGGTCGAGACCTGAACCAGGACTTGAGAAAGATCAATGAGTGGGCGCATCGTCGGGTTCTATGTCCGGCGGCGTCGAGAGGAGACGAAATGAGTTGGGCTAGAATCATGGCGCCGCTGTCGGGCGGCCAGGGTGATGCTGCGGCGATCAAGGCGGCAGCGGGCCTGGCGGAGCCGTTCGGGGCGGAACTGGCGGGCGTCTATACGCCGGCCGATGTCGCCGATGTGATGCCCTGGATGGGGGAGGGGTTCCTGGGCGGCGTGCAGAGCACGGCCCTGGAGTCCCTGAAGGAAGCCGCGACGGCGGGCGAACGGAACGCCCGAGCCGCTATGGAAGGCTGCGGCTACGCCAAGAAGCAGTTCATCTCGCTTCAAACCCCGGTTTGGGCCGGATTGTCGGCCGAGAGCCGGCTGTCGGACGTCGTGGTGTTCACCAACGACCCGCCCCGCGGTCGTGGGCCCCTGGCGGAGGCCTTCCAGCAGATGGTGGCCGACGAACAGCGCCCGGTGCTGATCGCGCGCGACGGCTTCGCGGTCGGTGGCGTGGTCGCGGTGGCCTGGGACGGCGGCAAGGAGGCCAGCCGCGCGGCGCGCCTGGCCATGCCGCTACTCGAGAAGGCCTCGAAGATCGTGATCCTTGCCGCCCCCAAGGCCAGTTCGCGCAGCTTCGACCCATCCCGGCTGCAGGCCTACTACGCCGCGCGCGGCATCGCGGCGGACCTCTATATCCTGCCGGATTCCGGTGACGCCGCGCCCCTGCTGCTGCACGCGACGAAAAAGGCCGAGGCTCAGGTCCTGGTGGCCGGCGCGTTCGGCCACCCCCGGCTGCAGGAGTTCATCTTCGGCGGCACCACCCGCACCCTGCTGGGCGCGGAGCAGCCCTCGCTATTCCTGTCCCACTAGGCTCGAAGGATCCCGCGCATGTCTCTGTCGCGCATCGTCATGCGGCTTGCCCGCAATCCCGGCACCGAGTTCGCGGGCGGAGACGACCACCGCGGATACGCCCTCACGGCGCCGCTGACTCCCGATGGCCACCTGGACGAAGCCGCCTATTCCAAGGCCAAGGCCGAGTGCTCGGTCCGCCGTTTCGCGCCGGACGAGGATGCGGTCGACGGCCGCCTGGCCCGCCGCGGTCAGCGCTGGTTCTTCGACTATGACGATGACGGCACCGCCGACGACGAGCCCGTGCACCGGCTCGGCCAGCATCGCTTCGCCGTGGGCGAATACGTGACCGTCACTGACGAAGACGGACGCCCGCTGACCTACAAGGTGGTCGAGGTGCAGCCGGCGGCCTGAGGGCGTTCAGGTCCCGCCGTTGCGGCGGACAAGCTTCTTGACCGCGCCGTAGATGTCGCCGTGGAAGCCGCCTTCGGACTTCGACTTGACGACGGCCACGGCTAGCGGGCCCGAGCGCGGGCCCGAGGCCTCGTAGCCGACATACTTGTACCCGCTGCCCAGGCCGTCGCCGGAATAGAGGAACATGGCCCGGACGCCCCGTCGTTGGCCGGTCAGTCCCTCGCCGCGCATATAGGTGGCGTCCATGCTGCGGATCGTCGCCGTGTCGCCGTTGGCGTCGATGTGCAGCGGGCCTACGCGGACATCGGCGCTGTCGCCGTTGGCGTTGATGTGGATGCCCGGCATGTTGACGTGAGCGGTCTCCTCGCGGTCGCCGCCCTTGTCCTCGACGTCGATGCCCTTCTCCCGCAGCTTGGCGTTGACGCGTTCCTCGATGGCCTTGTCGTCCCAGGCCTGGGGTTCGGCCGCCTTCACGGCGACTTCCCGGGCCTTGGCGGCGTCGCGGGCGGCTTCGTCTGCAGCCTTGCGGGCGTCCGCCGCCGCCGCCTTGGCGCTGACACTGGCCTTGGCTGCGGAATCCTCGGCGGCGTTCATCGCGGCTTCGGCGCCGGGACCGGCCTCGGACTTGAGCTGCTGCTCGATCGCCGCAAGGGCGCCCTCGGCGCCCCCCGCGCCCACCGGGATGAGGCGAAGTGTGACCTCGCCCCGATCGCCGATGGCGTAGGTGCAGGTCTTGCCGTCCGCCGCCTGGCCGGTGCGGGTGAGGGCGCCTTGATGCTCGGGGCAGTCCAGGCGGCCTGTCGCCACCGCGCTGGTCCGCGCGCTCGAACCGCAGCCGCCCACGGCCAGGGCGAGCACCGAGGCCGTGGCGATCTTCAAACCGTGCATGGACATCCTTCTCCGGTCCGTTCGCCTAGGACGGTGAGCGGAGGTCCCGAAAAGGTCGAGTGAATTCGGCGTAACGACCAGTTACTGCCCAGGACGCGAGCCCGCGCCTTCGCGACGGGCGAGGAACGCCAGGCGTTCGAACAGGTGCACGTCCTGCTCGTTCTTGAGCAGGGCGCCGTGCAGGGGCGGGATCAGCTTGGTCGGATCCTTTTCCTTCAGCACGTCCTCGTTGATGTCCTCGACCATCAGCAGCTTCAACCAATCGAGCAGTTCCGACGTCGAAGGCTTCTTCTTGAGGCCGGGGACCTTGCGCATGTCATAGAAGATGCGAAGCGCCTCGGTGACCAGCTTCTGCT
>CAMFIW010000458.1 GCA_945952355.1 uncultured Phenylobacterium sp.
CGTCGGGGCTGGCGACGATATTCTTGGTCCAGTGATGATTGATCGGGCCGCCGGGCAGGTCGAACAGCTTGGTCCCCGAGCCGGTCTCCCGGGTCTGGCCCTCCGAATAGGGGAAGGTCACGATCGCGTCGTCCGCGGCGACATAGAGGGTCTGGCCGACCAGGGCGATGCCGAATGGCCGCTTGATGCCGTCGGCGAAGATCGTCTGAACCTCGGCCACACCGTCGCCGTTGGCGTCGCGCAGCAGGACGATACGGTTGGGGCTCTTCTCCAGGGCGCCGGCGTGTTTCTGGATCTTCTGGGCGACCCAGTCCTTGAAGCCTTTCGGCTTGCCCGGCTCGGAGGCGGACTCTGCGACCAGCACGTCGCCGTTGGGCAGGACGTAGAGCCAGCGCGGATGGTCGAGGGCGGTGGCGAACCGGGTGACCGTGAAGCCGGGCGGCGGCGTTGGCGCCTCCGTCGCGCCCCAGCCGGCGACCTTGGCCGTGGCCACCTGAGGCAGCAGGGCTTTCTGCGGCGCCGGCAGGGGCGGGTTGGGTCCGAACCCGACCAGGGGATCCGGCGACCCCTGCTGGCTGCAGCCGGCGAGGCCAGCCACGGCGAGGGCGAGGGCGATGGGGGCGAAGTTCTGGCGCACGGCGGTCTCCGCAGGATTCGGGACCGTAGCTTAACGCAAGCCAGGCGGCGTGGGTTCAGGCGCTATGCCGCGGCGGCCTGGCGCTGGTCGTCGTTGCCGGCCAAGCGGCGCTGGCCGGTCGGGGCCAGTTCGAACACGCCACCGCCCAGGCCCGCCTCGGCGCGGATGCGCTGGGCCAGGATCTCACGCGCCTTTAGCGCGGAAAGGATCGGATACAAGCCGGCCATCAGGGCGATCAGCAGGCCGAGCTCGCCTTCCTTGCGCCCCTCGCGGGTCCAGTAGCACTTAAAGAAGCGGCGCACGCCGCGGAACAGGTTGTCCCCGACCCCCATCTTGCCGCCGGTGTCGGCCAGGTCGAGGGCGCGCAAATCGGTGTAGCGGTTGAGCCGGGCGACCATGTCGGCGATGTCGTCGTCGACGGTGTGCTTGATCGGCGTGGTCAGCGCGCCGGCCAGCGTCCCGTTGAAGGTGACGCCGGGATGGACGCGGTGGTCCTTCCAACGCTTGGCGCCGTGACGATAGAGGCGCGCCACCGAGGAGGTCCCGAACGACCCACCCCATCCGCGGCGCACCAGCCGCGCGCCGACATAGTTGTCGACCGGGATCTGGAAGTAGTCGCCGGCCGGCTGGCCCTCGATGGCCTCGCGGATCTCCTGGCCGAGCGCCGGACAGACCCACTCGTCGGCGTCGATCTCGATGATCCAGGCGCCGGTGCAGGCCTCGACGCCGGCCTGCTTGCGCGGACCCTCCAGCGGGAACTCGCCGGAGATGACCCGGGCGCCCATTTCGAGCGCGATGGCCTCGGTGCGGTCGGTGCAACGGTCGGCGACCACGACGATCTCGTCGCAGAAAGCCAGGCGCGAGAGGCAGTCAGCCAACCGCACCTCTTCGTTCCGCACACAGACCAGACCCGAAAGCTTCGCCACCCGCACACCCCTGACGCTTCGCCGGCGCCCGCGGACTTCGCGGATGCATCGGCGTTCGCAGGGATGACGACGCCTGGACGGGTCGCCCTCATATCAAGCTTAGCAAATTCAAAACGCCGAGCTGAGCGACAGGCTGACGGTGCGCGGGCGCCGGGGCGTGACCTGGCGCACCTGGCCGAAGGAGAAGGGGTTGCCATAGGCGAAGGTGTCGCCCTGGGAATTGGTCGGATTCTCGACGAAGGCGGCCAGCCGCCAGCGCGGCGTCTTCAACTGGGCGCCCACCTTGCCGGTGAAGTAGCCGCCCATCTCGGGCGATAGGGCCGGGTCGAATGTCAGGCGCGAGCGGCCGATGTAGCCGGTCTCGGCGGTGAACAGCAGCGACATCTGATGGGCGATGGGGCGCTCGTAGGCGGCGAGCGCCCCAAACGAGAGATCCGGCACGCCCGGAAGGCCGTCGGTCACGCGCGCGGCGAAGGCGGGATTGACCCGCACCACCTTCGGCTCGTCGATCAAGGCGTTGGCCTGGAAGGTCCAGCGCTGCGTCGGCCTCCATTTCGCTTCGAGCTCCAAGCCGACGTTACGGCCGTCTCCGACATTGGCGGTGTAGGGCAGACCGGACCCGAGATACTGGTCGGTCTGGATGTTGTCCCACAGGTCGTAGAAGGCCGTGGCGCGCAAGTCGAGCCTGCGGTCGAACAGGCGCAGCTTGGTGCCGACTTCGTAGTTGCGCAGTCGGTCGGGGTCGAAGCCGACCCGCGAGCCAGTCGGCCGGGAGATGCCGCCGGAGTTGAACCCGCCGGGTCGGTATCCCTCCGACACCAGGGCGTAGATGAGGTCGCCGCCTGGTAACTCGTACTGCAGGGAGGCTTCGGGCGAGACACCGCGATAGTCGGCCTTCTTGATGAAGGCGCGGCCCAGGGCGGGGTTCTGGACGATGACGCTGGAGCTGGTCCGCAGGCCGAGATCGAAAGCGCGCGCGCCGACCGAGGCCGTCCAGTTCGAGGCGAAGCTGTAGGAGACCTTGCCATAGACGGCGCCCGAGGTGCGTCGATCGGTGCGGTACTCGGTATAGATCCGTCTCGGGTCGACGCTTCCGCTGACCCGAGCGTCGAGCCGCGACGGGGTCTTCTCGTCGGTGAGCGAGGCGTAGCCGCCGACAAGCCACCGGAAGGGACCGGCATTGGCGGAGGTCAGGACCACGTCCTGGGAGAACATCTCGACCTTGGCGCCTTCCTGATAGACCCCGAAGTCGGCGGTGCTGTCGCCGAAAAGGGACAGGGCGGCGGATGCGTCGTACTGGCTGGCGAAGTCGTGCCGGACGTAGGCGGTCGAGGATTGCAGACGTCCCCAATCGGTGACGCCTTCGACCGTGATCGCCCCTTCCGCGAAGTTGTTGACGTGGCTCTCGCGGACACGGTTGGTGCGGGTCTGGCCGCGTAGGCCGGTGACGTACTGGGTGTCGTTGGATCCCAGGCGCTGCACTGCGCCGGAGAGGGTCACGGTCCAGTTGTCGCCCAGCAGGCCCCTCAAGGCGATCCGACCGCCGTCGCGGGTGGTCTTGTCGACGTTGGTCAGACGCAGGTTCAGGTCGTCGAGATAGCCGCCCTGGACCTCGTGATAGGCTACGAGGCGAACGCCCAGCTTGCCGTCGATGATCGGCGCATTGACCATCGCCTCGAACTGTTGGCTGGGCGAACCTGACTGGGTCCAGGCGACCAGGCCTGAGAGCCGCGCCTCGTACTGGTCTAGGACCGGCTTACGGGTGATGATCCGATAGACGCCGGACAGCGAACCTGCACCGTACAGCGCGCCCTGCGGCCCGCGCACCACCTCGACCGCGTCCACATCGGCCAGGCGCAGGTCCGGATCCGGGGCGTTGTAGGTGATCGGGGCGTTGTCGAGAAAGGTGCCCACGGTCGATCGGGCGCGGCCCGCGAACGCGCCGTCCGACAGACCGCGCAGCATGATCTCGTCGCGCCCGGCGCCGAGAACCG
>CAMFIW010000459.1 GCA_945952355.1 uncultured Phenylobacterium sp.
GGTGATCAGGTTGGCCACCAGCTTGGCGGAGATCGGCGTGCGGCCGCCGGTCTTCCGATCCTGCCGGGCATAGCCGAAATAGGGCATCACCGCCGTGATCCGCTTGGCCGACGCCCGCTTCAGCGCGTCGATGCAGATCAGCAGCTCCATCAGGTTGTCGTTGGCGGGGTAGCTCGTCGACTGGACGACGAAGACGTCCTCGCCGCGGACGTTCTCGTCGATGGTCACGAAGACCTCGTTGTCGGAGAACCGCCGCACCTGGGCCTTGGTCAGGGGCACGTCCAGATGGCTGGCGATGGCCTCGGCCAGAGTACGGTTGGAGTTGCCGGCGAGCAGCTTCATCGGACCCTCAAGGTCGTGCGTTAACCTGTGTGGCGCGGCTTGTAGCAGCGTCGCGCCGGGGGGCAAGGGGCCTGCGCCTATTCAATCACGATCGCCGACAGCAGGCGGCCGAAGTCGGCCTCGCCGCGCCTGAAGGCCCGGCGGTTGGAGAAGAACCAGGTCTCGTCGGCGCAGGTGTCTGCGCCGATCCACTCGCAGGCGGTCACCCCGGCCGAGCGCAGGCGCGACAGCACGAAGCCCGGCAGGTCGAACATCCGCTTGTCGTCCCGCGAACCCGGCTCGAAAAAGGCGGCGTGGTCGGGATCGGTGGCCTCGAACGCCGCCAGGAACTCCAGGCCGACCTCGTAGGAGGCGGGGCCGATGCAGGGGCCGACCACGGCGACCATGCGCGAGGGATCCCCGCCGAGCTCGGCCATCCTGGCCACCGTCGCCTCGGCGATCCCGGCGAGCGCGCCCTTCCAGCCGGCATGGGCGGCGGCCACGATGCGGGCCTGGGCGTCGGCGATCAGGATCGGGGCGCAGTCGGCGGCGAGCGCGCCGCAGACGACGCCGGCGTTCCGGGTGACGACCGCGTCGCCTCGGGGCCGTTCGTCGCCCCAGGCGGCCTCGGCGACCAGGGCGTCGGCGGAATGAATCTGGTAGCAGGTCGACAGGGCCTCGCCGGGACGGCCGAGGTGGGCGGCGCAACGGCGGCGGTTCTCGGCGACGTCCATCGCCTCGTCGGCCGAGCCGCGGCCGACGTTCAGGCTGTCATAGAGGCCGCGCGAGACCCCGCCCTGGCGCGTGAAGAAGGCGTGGCGAATGCCCGGCAGCTCCAGTCGGGGCGAGGTGAGGACCGGCAGCGGGCTCAAGCGTCGGCCTCGAAACCGGGCGGGACGAAGCCCGGACTGTGCAGGCAGACGACCTTGAACAGCTCGCCCATCTGGTCGGGCGAGACCAGCCGCTCCAGTTGGCGCTCGATCGTCTCCGAGCGTTCCGGCCGCGCATTGGCCAGCGCCTCGGCGCGGGCGCCGATGCCCAGCCGCACCAGGAATTCGCCCTGGGACAGGATCGGCGCCACCGCCGCGCCCTCGGCCCGCGCCGCGGCGGCCACGGCGGGGAAGTCGGCGTGGACCGTCAGGTCGGCCTCGCCGGGACGCGCCAGCGGGTGTTGCTTCTTGTGCCCCGCCAGCGCCTGCAGGGTGTCGCCGAAGCCGGGCGCATCGCGGCCATAGTCGATCAGCAGGGCCGCCCCACCGTCCGCCGCGAGGCGAGCCGCGATCTGGGCGCCGAGGGCCTCTTGCGCGGGCGAGTGTTCGAGGATCGCGCCGGCCGGCGCCTCGGGAAGGATGCGTTCGAGAGGCAGGCGCGAGAGGCCGAAGCTCAGCTCGCCTGCGTCGTCCAGCATCACCATCCGCTCGGCCCACGCGTCCTCGCAGCGCACATATTGTCGGGGCGGCAGGCAGTCGAACAATTCGTTGGCGACCATCAGAAGCGGCGCGCCTCGCGGCGCCTCGTCCAGGCTGGCGGCCCAGCTCACCCGGTCGCCGAGGCTCTGGCGCTGGACCCGGCGCAGGGGCAACGACACCTCGACCAGCCAGACGTCACAGGCCTGGGCGAAGGCCGGATCGAGCCGCGCGGCGCGCAGGATGTCGCTCATCAGGGTTCCATCGCCGGGGCCCATCTCCACCAGCCGCACCGGATCTGGCCGACCCATCCGCGTCCAGGTCTCGATCAGCCACAGGCCGATCAGCTCGCCGAACATCTGGCTGACCAGGGGCGCGGTGATGAAGTCGCCGCCGGCGCCCAGGGCCGGGCGAGTGGCGTAGTAGCCGTCCTGAGGGTCGTGCAGGCAGGCGGTCATGTACTGGGCCACGGTGAGCGGCCCGGCCGCGCGGATCTGGGCGATCAGGCGCTCACGCAGCCCCATCGGCCTTGGCCTCCTTGGGCGGGGCGGGCTCCGGCGGCGGGGCGACCCAGGGCGTGGTCGGCAAGGGCTCGCGCAGGCCGCGCCAGACCAGCCAGGCGCCAAAGATCCACATGGGCGCCGACAGCATCATCCCCATGGTGAGGCCCAGCGGGAAATGCGGCATGTAGGCGTCGGGCTCACGCACGTTCTCGATGGCGGTCCGCGCGACGCCATAGCCCAGGAAGAACAGGCCGGCGACGACGCCCCGACGGTTCAGAAGCTTGGCCGGACCGTGGGTCGCCCAGCGCAGGACCAGGAACAACACGATCCCCTCCAGGGCCGCCTCGTAGAGTTGGCTCGGGTGGCGCGGCATGGGCCCGGCCTCGGGGCCGGGGAAGACGATGGCCCAGGGCACGTTGCTGGGCCGGCCCCAGAGCTCGCCGTTGATGAAATTGGCGATGCGCCCGAAGAACAGTCCGATGGGCGCCGCGGCCGTCACCACGTCGCCGAGGCGGAAGATGTCGAGCCGGTTGACCCGCGCGAAGGCCAGGCAGGCGATGAGCACGCCCAGCGTCCCGCCATGGAAGCTCATGCCGCCGTGCCAAGTCTTCAGGATCTCGACGGGATCGGTCCAGATGAGCTCGGGCGTATAGAACAGCACATGGCCCAGGCGGCCGCCGACGATGACGCCCAGGGTGATCCACAGGATGAGGTCGTCGATCTGCAGCGGCGTCGCCGCCGGGCCGCGCAGGGGCCACAGCCTCTGGGCCTTCACCAGCCCCACCACATAGCGCCAGCCGATCAGGATGCCGGCGACATAGGCGAGCGCGTACCAGCGGATCGCGAATGGGCCGAGCTGAACCAGGACCGGATTGAAGTGGGGGAAGGGCAAGCCTCTTAACTCCGCGCCGCCTGGGGACAAGGCCCCGGTTTAGACGAGAACCCCTTCGCTTTCATCCCCCGCCGCGCCATATAGGAGGGATGCAGACCCAAAACCCCTTCCTCGACGAGATGGCCAAGCTGACCAACGCCGCTATGGGCATCGCCCAGACGGCCGGCGAGGAGGCTCGCGCCGCGTTCCGCGCCCAGGCCGACCGCCTGGTGGCCGAGATGGACCTGATCCGTCGCGACGAGTTCGAGGCGCTCAAGGCCGAGATCGCCGCACTGCGCGCGGAGATCGCCGAGCTGAAGGCCGCCAAGCCCGCCAGGAAGCCCACCGCCAAGTCGGCGGAGTGAGGCGAAACGACGCGACGGCCACCAAACACGCGAATTTGGCTCGCCCGCCGGAAGAAGCCGGTGACAGCCTTCACACGAAGCAGATTAGTT
>CAMFIW010000460.1 GCA_945952355.1 uncultured Phenylobacterium sp.
GTCAATGCGACAGCCCCTCACGACGCATAGGCGAGGTCGGCTTCCGGACAGGTCCTGGCGTCGAGTACGGGTCACCACCTCGCCCGCCAGCCTGCGGCTTAAACGCTGCGCCCATAGAACTGGATCTTGAACGGGCCCCACCACAGGGCCTTGCCGAGGCCCCTCGCGGCGCGGTCCAGCATGAAGGCGTAGTCCTTCGCCCCCGTCAGCCGTTTGAACCCGGCGGCCAGGCCGTAGACCGCCGCCTGGGCCGCGCCGATCGCCATCCAGCGCGCGATGCCCAGCCGGTCTGGCGGGCTCTGGGCGGCGCAGGCCTCGGTCGGGCCTTGGCCATAGGCGAAGGCGCGGCGGATCGCATAGTCGAGGCTCAGCCGCTGCGGCTGGGGGTCCTCCCAGACCCAGGCCTCCGGCGCCCAGGCGAACCGCGCGCCCGCCGCCTGCATCTGGCCGAACAGGAGATCGTCCTCGCCGCCGATATGGTTGCGAGCCTCGGAGAACGGCCGGGCGGGATCGGGCAGGCTCGCCCGGCGCACCAGGCTGTCGCCGCAGCCATGATAGTGATCGATCACCTGGGCCTGGTCGGGACCTGGCCGCGAGAAGAACCATTCCAGATAGGGCCGATGCGCGGCCACCGTCTCCGGCGCGCGGCCGCGCACAGGTCCGAACACCACGTCGGCGTCGAACCTCGCCTGGGCGGCCAGCAGCGCGGCCAGCCAGCCGGCAGGCGCCTCCTCGTCGTCGTCCAGGAAAGCGATCAGCTCGCCCTTGGCCCGCGCCATGGCGGCGTTGCGGGCGTTGGCGACGCCCGGCTGCGGCTCATGCACATACGCCAGCGGGAAGCGCGCGTCCTTGGCCAGCGCCGCCACCAGGGCCTGCGCCGAGGCGACCTGGTCGTTGTCGACCACTACCAGCTCCAGCTCGGCAGGATCGACGCCGGCCTGGGCCAGCACCGAGCGCACGGCGACCTCCAGCCCGCCCGGACGGCGCTGGGTCGGCACGATGACGCTGATACGAGGACTTCCCATGGCCGGCCAAACTAGCCGACCCCGGTTAGGGAATGGTGATCTCCGCCGCCGTTCGCCAGTGCCCCCGTCCCCTTCTCCCCTCGCGGGAGAAGTTGGCCTGCGAGAGCAGGACGGATGAGGGGGCTACGGCCCGTCCGGAAAGGCCTGCGCGGCCCCTCACCCGACCCCGCTGCGGGGCCCCCCTCTCCCGCGAGGGGAGAGGGCACGCCTCCCGTGGCCCTAGACGGGGGAGGAAAACGCCTGCGCCAGGATCTTCTCCAGCCACATCGCGTCGGTCTCGTCGAACGCGGCGCGCGTCGTGGCGTCGACGTCGAACACGGCGATTAGCGCGCCAGCCCCGTCGAACACCGGGACCACGACCTCGCTGGCCGAGGCGCCGTCGCAGGCGATATGGCCGGGGAAGGCATGGACGTCCGGCGCCAGTTGGGTCTGGCGCGTCTCCGCCGCGGTCCCGCAGACCCCGCGCCCGAACGCGATGCGCAGGCAGCCCAGCGTGCCCTGATAGGGCCCGACCACCAGCTCGCGCGGCCTGTCCGGATCGACCACGTAGAAGCCGGTCCAGAAATAGTGCTCGAAGCTGTTGGCCAGCATGGAGGCGACGGTCGCCATCCGGGCCGTGCGGTTCGGCTCGCCGTCCAGCACCGAGGCGATCTCCTCGGCCACGGCGGCGTAGCGATCGGCCTTTTCGGCGGGCAGTGCGAGGTCGTTGAAGGCTTCGGCCATGGGAGCCTTATATGGCCCGAGGCCCCTAGATCGCCAGGGCGGTCTTGCCGGGGTCGCCGACCTCCGGTGGGTTGGCCATTACGCTGTCGCCGGCCAGCTTGCGTACGGCGTTGAAATGCACCTCGACGATCGAGGGATCGGCGGCGTCCGGCCCGCCCATCGCCTCGACATAGTCGATCATCGCGTTAGCCGCTTTCTCGATCGCCCCATCCCGTACCTGGCGGGCGCGAAAGCGGGTGTGCTGCATCACGCGGAAGGTCATCTGGGCCAGGGAGCGGTCGAGCCCGCCACGGGCCTCAATCAGGCGGTGCATGGCCTCCAGCTCGACGCTGATGGTCTCGCGGGTGGCGTCGCGCTCGGCGCCCTCGGCCACCTCGGCCGGGTCGGAATTGCGGCGCAGCGGGCCGGAATAGTTGATCTCCACCTTGCGGCGGCGGTCGGGGCCCACATAGGCCTCGCTGACGATGAACTGCCGTGGCTTGCGCAGGACAAGCTGGATCCGCGACAGCAGGGCCGCCGGCGTGAACGGCTTGATCACGAACTCATTGACGCCGGCGCGGCGCGCCACATGCACGTCATGCTCGCTGCGCAGGCCGGTCACCATCACGATCGGCACTTCGGGGTTCGGAACCTTGGGGTCGGGCCGCACCGCAGCCTGACGGATCGACTGGGTGAAGGTCAGTCCGTCCATCACCGGCATGCGGGCGTCGGTGAAGATGATGTCAGGATGGAAGTGGCGCAGAACCTCGCGCGCCCTCTGTCCATCGCTGGCGGTCTCGACCACGCCCACCCCTCCGGCGCGCAGCACGTCGCTGATCAGGCGCACGGTGTTCAAGTGGTCGTCGACGACGAGAACCCTAAGCGCCGACAGGTCGTCGGGCCGCAGGTTCGAATTGGGCAGCATCCGCGAAGTCATCAGGGTCGGGCGCGCAGGCTGTGGCGGTCAAGGTTGACGAGTGTGCCTCACCGACCGTTGAGATCGGGTTTATGGCCGCGGCTAGTGGAATTTCGCCAGGGCGATCAGCGCCAGGGTGACCGTGATCGCCCCGCCGATGCGGGTCGCGATCTGGGCGAATGGCATCAGTTGCATGCGGTTGGCGGCGGTGAGGATGGCCACGTCGCCGGTGCCGCCCTGGCCCGAGTGGCAGGCCGTCACGATGGCCACGTCGATCGGATACATGCGCACAAGCCTCGCGGTCGCGAACCCGGCCCCCATCAGCGCCGCCACGGTGCAGACGATGGTGACGATGTTGGCGGGGTGGAAGGCGCTCATCAGCTTCTCCCAGGGCGTCATCGCCACCCCGATCGCGAACAGCAGCGGATAGGTCACCGCCGTGCGGAAGAACTGGAACACCGCGAAGGCGCCCTCCTCCAGCGACGGCGGAACCGCGCGGGCGAGCTTCAGCAGCACCGCCAGGAACAGCATGGTCACCGGCCCCGGCCAGCCGAAGAGCTTCTGAGCCAGGGCGCCGGTCAGGTAGAGGCTGACGGCGGTGATCCCGGCCGCCGCGATGGTCGCCGGACTGGCGTTGGCCTGGCGGCTCTCCTCGTTGGAGAGCGGCGCGTCGTCCACCTCGCCGATCGACAGCCGCCCCTCGCCGGTCAGGTGCGGCATCCGCTTGCCCAGCAGGTTCAGCATGCCGGAGAACAGGATCGCGGTCAGGCTGCCGAACATCACCGCCGGCAGCAGCTCGGCCAGCAGGTCCCCGGACGCCACGCCCAGGATCTGTCCATAGCCGACCGACAGCGGGATCGCGCCCTCGCCCACGCCCCCGGCCATGATCGGGATCACCACGAAGAACAGGGTG
>CAMFIW010000461.1 GCA_945952355.1 uncultured Phenylobacterium sp.
GGGTTCAGCGGCTTCGCTCATGGACGACCTCCCTTTGGGCGCGCCCGGTCTCGCCGGCCAGGCGTCGCGACCTCCAGAGCCTAGCCCCCGCCGGCGCGGTCCGCCAGCACCGGCGCGACCCAACCGGGCTCCAGCGCCTTGGCTGGATGCGAGGCCGTCACGTGCCCCATGAACGGGGGCCAGATGTCATAGCCCAGCAGCCGCTGGAGCCTGGGCGACATCTCGCGGACCATCTCGCGCGGCACGCCCAGGAAGAAGTTCTCCTGGGTCCGGCCCCACGGCTCGCAATACTGGTTGGTGAAGGCGAGCCTCGGCGCATCGCTGCGGTTCGCGCCCCCTTGATGCAAAAGGGTCGCCTGGAAGACGATCGCCGCGCCGGCCGGCATGACCATGGGCCGCAGCAGGTTCGGGAAGTCCGCGCGGCGGCCGTCTATCTCCTCCTGGCTCCAGACGTGGCTGCCCGGGATCACCTCGGTTCCGCCATTCGTCTCGGTGAAGGCGTCGACGGCGGCGATTACGCTGATGCTGTTGGCCGCCCGTGGCCGGGGCTGGCGATAGAAGCCGTCATCGGTGTGGACACCCTGGGCGGTCTCGCCCGGATGGATGCAGATCGCCTGGCTGGCCGACAGCAGGTAGCCCGGCAGCAGGAACCGGTCGAGCAGCGCCAGGACGCGCGCATCCTCGGTCAGGCGTTCGAACACCTTGGCCCGAGCGACCAGGGTGTAGACCCGCTCGGTCTTGAAGCCCTCGAAGTCGTTGCGGCCGTGATGGCTCCCCAGATGCGGCGCGAGCCCGGCGCAGACGGCCTCCAAGGTCTCGGCGTCCATGAAATCTTCGATGACCGTGTAGCCGTCGCGGCGCATCCGTTCGGCGTGAGCCTCGACGTCGAAGAGCGGGGTCGATCCGTCCATGGCGTCCTCCGTCGCGCTCTGCGGCGCGTCTCCTCAGTCTATCATGGAGTCAGCCCAGGGCGGTCAGGACCACCCCGATGGCCGTAGCCACGCCGCCGAGGCCCTGGCGCAGGCTGAGACGCTCCTTGAACAGCCTCCGGCCGGCCGCCGCGGCGATCGGCGCCTCGATCACGCCAACGGCGCGCACCGGCCCCGCCGGCGCCATGGCCAGCGCCGCGAACCAGCAGGCCGAGGCGGCCGCCCCGAAGAAGCCCGCGCCGAGGGACGGCTTCCATGAAGCCACAACCGCGCGCAAGGCGCCGGGCCGCCAGATCGCAAGTGCGCCGCCCAGCAGGAGCGTCTGCAACGTCTGGGCGACCACGACACCAGCGGTGGCCGCATAGAGCGGGTGGTGCGGCTCGAGCGCCATGCCGGACTGGCGATAGCCATTGAGAGCGAAAGCGAAGGCCCCACCCGAGGCCAGGCCCAGCAGGGTGCCGGTGAAGGCGCCCTTGGCGGCGTCGCGCTTCGGCCAGGACAGGACCGCGAGCCCCACGGTGGTCACCACGATCCCCAGCCATTTGAAAGGGTTCAGGCCATCGCCGAACGCCGCCCAGCCAAGAATGGCGCTGAGCGGCAGCGAAGCCTGCTGCATGAACGTGGCGACCGCGAAGCCCGCGCGATGCATGGCGACAAGCAGCGAGGCCGTGGCCGCCATCTGAGCGACGGCGCCGATCGCCACCCAAAGCCAGAAGCGGCCGGCGAAGTGCGGCTCGGCGTGCGGCGTCAGCAGCGCCACCGCCGTGAAGATCGCGATCGAGAACGGCAGGCCGAACAGGAAGCGGACCAGGGTCGCGCCCCAGGGACCCGCATCACCGATCAGGCCGCGCTGCAGGACGTTGCGCGCCACCTGCAGCGGCGCGGCCGCCGCCGTGAGGATGATCCAGAGCATGGACGAGCTTTCGCCCTCCCCCTCATGGGGAGGGTGGCCGCGACAGCGGCGGGGTGGCGAATGGCTGTGAGGCGCGGAAAAGCGTCAAGCTTCCGCACCCTGTCGGCTGCGCCGACGTCCCTCCCCTCCCCATGATGGGAGGGAGCGCGTCGCTTAGAAGCCGCTGGCGATGGCGTCCGGCGCGCTTTTTTCCTTCCTCGCGAAGAGGTTGTTGAGCGCGTTGACATAGGCCTTGGCCGAGGCGGTGAGCGTGTCGGTGTCGGCGGCCTGGCCCGTGGCGATCCGGCCATCCTCTTCCAGACGCACCGAGACCTGGGCCTGGGCATCCGTGCCCTCGGTGACCGCATGCACCTGGAACAGGCGCAGGATCGCCGTGTGCGGCACCACCTCGTGGATGGCGTTGAACACCGCGTCCACTGGGCCATCGCCTGTGGCGTACCCGGCCTTCTCGACCCCGTCGACCGTGACGGTCAGCTCGGCCTGCTGCGGGCCCTCGGTGCCGGCGATCACGCGCAGGTGCTTCACCTGGATGCGGTCGGCACCGCTGGCCAGAGCGTCGTCCACCAGGGCGATGATGTCGTCGTCGAAGACGTGCTTCTTCTTGTCGGCCAGGTCCTTGAAGCGCTGGAAGGCTTCGTTCAGGGCGTTCTGGCCCAGCTCGTAGCCCAACTCCTTCAGTTTCTCGCGGAAGCCGGCCCGGCCGGCGTGCTTGCCCATGACCAGGTTGGAGCCGCCCTGCCCCACCGTCTCGGGGCTCATGATCTCGTAGGTGCCACGGTCCTTCAGCATCCCGTCCTGGTGGATGCCGCTCTCGTGGGCGAAAGCGTTCTTGCCGACGATGGCCTTGTTGAACTGCACCGGAAAGCCGGTGATGGCCGAGACGTAACGGCTGGCGCGGGTGATGTGCTGCGGCTCGATCCCCGTGAAGTAGGGCAACCGGTCGCCGCGCACTTTCAGCGCCATGACCACTTCTTCCAGGGCCGCGTTGCCGGCCCGCTCGCCGATGCCGTTGACCGCCACCTCGATCTGCCGCGCTCCGCCCTGCACGCCCGCCAGGCTGTTGGCCACGGCCAGGCCCAGGTCGTTGTGGCAGTGGGTCGACAGGATGATGCCGTCGGCGCCCGGCACGTGCTCCAGGATGTCACGGAAGATGTCGGCGTATTCGCTGGGATAGGTGTAGCCCACCGTGTCCGGCAGGTTCACCGTCTGGGCGCCGGCCTTGATGGCGGCCTCCACACAGCGGCGCAGGAAGTCCTGCTCGGTGCGGGTGGCGTCCTGGGCCGACCATTCCACGTCGCCGCACAGGTTGCGCGCGTGGCTGACCGACTTGGTGATCATTTCCAGGATGTCTTCCTGGCTGGCCCGCAGGATGTGGTCGCGGTGGCTCGGGCTGGTCGACAGGAAGGTGTGGATCCGGCCGCGCTTGGCTGGGCGGATCGCCTCGGCGCAGCGCTCGATGTCGGCCATGCCGGCGCGGGCCAGGCCGCAGATCGTGCTCTCGGTGACGATCTCCGACACCGCGCGAACCGCCTCGAAGTCCCCGTTGGAGGCGATCGGGAAGCCGGCCTCGATGACGTCGACCCGCATCTCCTCCAGGATCTTGGCCAGTTCCAGCTTCTCGTCGAGCGACATCGAGGCGCCGGGCGACTGCTCGCCGTCACGCATGGTGGTGTCGAAGACGATCACGCGATCCTTAGGATCGCGT
>CAMFIW010000462.1 GCA_945952355.1 uncultured Phenylobacterium sp.
ATGCCAGCGAGGCCAAGGCGTTCGGCCTGACGGGCGCGGCGGTCGGGGTCGGCGTCATCGCGGCGATCGCGCTCGCGACCATGCTGAGCTTCTGGGCCAGCCCGGTCCTGACCCGTCTGATGGGCCGCATCGGCCTGACCATCGTGGTCCGCGTGCTGGGCCTGATCCTCTGCGCCATGGCGGTGCAGTTCGTGCTGGCCGGCATCGCCGATTCCACCCATGGCGTGATCCTGAAGAAGGCCTCGGCGCCCTATCAGGACGCGCGTTAGACCTTCCGGAAGCGCGCGCTCTGCGAGGCCATCAGGGCGAGCGCCCAGTCGTCGGGCATGACCTTGGCCAGGCCGGCGAGCGCCTTGTTCGGCGCGCCCGGCACGCAGACCGCGCGATTGGCCTCGACCGCCTCGTAGCCGGCGGCGGCCACCTCGTCGGCGCCCAGCCACAGCCAGTCCGGCGTGGAGCGGGTGATCTGCTCGCGCGTGCCGGTGACGTCGTGGAACTCGCTCCAGGTGAAGCCCGGGCACAGGGCGGTGACGTGGACGCCGGTGTCGAGGTTCTCCAGGTGCAGACTCTGGGAGAACTTGACCATGTAGCCCTTCACCGCCGCGTAGAGCGTGTGGCCGGCGGCCCCGGGGACGAGCCCGGCCAGCGAGGCGACATTGAGGATACGGCCGAACCGCCGCTCGATCATGCCCGGCAGGACCTTGTGGGCCAGCTCCGACGGCGCGGTCAGCAGGACCTGGATGAAGGCCGCCTGGTCCTTCCATTCGGTATTGGCGTAGGCGCCAGGCAGGCCATAGCCGGCGTTGTTGACCAGGGCGTCGACCTGGCGGCCGTGATCGGCCAGGTGACGCAGCAGGTTGTCTGGGGTCTGGGGCTCCGCCAGGTCGGCGGCGAAGGTCAGGGTCTCGACGCCGTAGCGCAGGCCGATCTCGTCGGCGAGGCTCTCCAGGCGGTCGCCGCGGCGGGCGGTGAGCGCGATATCGTAGCCGTGGCTCGCGAAGATCCGCGCCGCCGCCGCCCCGATCCCGGCGGACGCCCCCGTCACCAGCGCCAGTCTCCGGTCCATCCGCGCCCCTCTTTGCGAGTCAGGGCGAAGGTGACGAAGGACCGGCGCCGGTTCAAGCGAACTTAAGCAGCGTCGGCGAGGTCCTGGCTCGCGCCCGCCTGCCAGCGCTGGGCGGCCTCGGCGACGCGGCGGCCCAGATGGCGGACCGTCAGGTGGTCGCCGGCCGGCGGATTGGCGGCGCTGGCCGGCGCGTTCTCCGCCTGGGCCATGGCGCCCAGGAACGAGCCCAGGCGGTTGATGTCGTCGGGGCCGGTCTTGCCGGCCACCGTGCCGGGCAGCAGGCCGGTGGAGACCCAGACCATCCCATGCTGGGCGGCGAACACCGCCAGGCTGTTCAGGGCGTGAAGCTTGTCGCCCGAGGGGCTGTTCGACACCGTGAAGCCGGCGGCCAGCTTGTCCTTCCAATCCTGGGTGAACCAGGACTTGGCCGAAGCCTCGGCGAAAGCGCGGAATGTGGCGGTCAGGTCGCCCATATAGGTCGGCGCCCCGAACACGACGGCGTCGGCGTCCTTCACGGCGGCGAGCAGCGGTTCGAAGTCCTGGGCGGCGTTCTCGATCCGCAGCAGTTCCGGCTGCGCGCCCGCGTCCCGCACGCCGTCCGCGACGGACTCCGCGAGCACCTGAGTATGGCCGAAGCCCGAATGGTAGACGATGGCGACCTTGGTCATGAGCCTCTCTCCGCTTTAAGTAATCGACTCTGTTGCGATTACATATAGAGACGAGCGCCGGCTTGGCGAGGCGCTCAGGGCGAATTCCAGGGTTTCCATTTGCGCGCCGTCACCCTGTCCTCTCCCCCTCTCGGGGGAGAGGAAGGTGTTCAGCCGGCCCAGTAGCCGACGATCTTCTTGACCTCGGCCAGGGTCGGGGCGGCGACCTCGCGGGCGTGGGCGGCGCCGGCGGCCAGGATGGCGTCGATCTCCGCCGGATCGGACAGGTAGCGGCGCATGTCCCCGCCCACCGGGCCCAGCTTGGCGACCGCGAGGTCGGCCAGCTTCGGCTTGAACGCGCCGAAGCCCTGGCCGGCGAACTCGCTGAGCACGTCCTGATCGGTCCGGCCGTCGAGGGCGGCGTAGATGCCGACCAGGTTCTGGGCCTCGGGCCGCGCCTTCAGCTCGTCCAGCGTCTCCGGCAGCGGTTCCGGATCGGTCTTGGCCTTGCGGATCTTCTGGGCGATGGCGTCGGCGTCGTCGGTCAGGTTGATCCGCGAATTGTCGGACGGATCGGACTTGCTCATCTTCGCCGACCCGTCGCGCAGGGACATGACCCGCGCCCCAGGACCCTCGCTCACCGCGTCCCGCAGCGGAAAGAAGGCCGGAACCTCGAAGTCGTGATTGAACTTCGCGGCGATGTCGCGCGTCAGTTCCAGGTGCTGGCGCTGGTCGTCGCCCACCGGCACGTGGGTGGCCTTGTAGACAAGGATGTCGGCCGCCTGGAGCACAGGATAGGTGTAGAGCCCGACGCTCTCCCGCTCCTTGTGCTTGCCGGCCTTGTCCTTGAACTGGGTCATCCGGTCGAGCCAGCCGAGGCGCGCGACGCAGTTGAACACCCAGGCGAGTTCGGTGTGCTCGGGCACGGCCGATTGCGGGAAGATGGTGGCCACCTTGGGGTCCACGCCCGAAGCCAGATAGGCGGCGGCGATCTCGCGCACCTGGTTCTTCAGGAGCTTCGGGTCCTGCCATTGGGTGATGGCGTGCAGGTCGGCGACGAAGATGAAGGTCTCCATCTCGTGCTGCATGCGGGCGAACTTCACCAGCGCGCCGAGATAGTTGCCGAGATGCAGGTCGCCGGTCGGCTGGACGCCGCTGAGCACGCGCTTGGGGCCCGTGAAGGCGGGGGGAGCTTGGTCGGTCATGATGTCAGGCTTCGGAAATGAGTACGGACAGGCGGGCGGACGCACGCCGCGGAGACGGGATCAGGCGCGGCGCCATCGCCAGGTCAGCAGGGGTCCGATCGAAACCATGGGCGCGCCAATAGTCGTCTTGAGCCAAGGCTGCAAGCCTCACGACAGGTCCGGCCCTTCCGGAACCGGCGCGGCCGCATCGCCCTTGCGGCGACGAAGAGCGGCGCGGGCTTCGCTGAGCGTGAGCCCGCCCGAGGCGAAGAGGAACAACGGATAGACGGCGGCGATCATCAGGCTGACGCCAAGGATGGCAAATTCCTTCGGATGCAACGGGCCGATCCTCGCCCAGGCGATCGCGTGCTCGATCGCCGGCCGTTCGTGCGAAGCGAAGGCGGCGAGCGCACCCAGGGCGACGCTCGCGACCAGGATTCGGACGAGCCGGGAGACCGCCCTGGCGCTCGGCCGCCAGAGGCCGCGGCGCATGAGAGTGGAGGCCATGAGTCCGACGTTGGCCCAGGCGGCCAGGCTGGTGCCCGCCGCGATGCCGGCCACGCCGATGACCTGGAACAAGGCGACCCCGGCGACGATGTTGGTGGCGATGGAGACCAGCGAATAGTTCATCGGCGTGCGGGTGTCC
>CAMFIW010000463.1 GCA_945952355.1 uncultured Phenylobacterium sp.
CGCCAAGGGCGATGACGGCGTCTCGCACCCCCGTGCCCCGAAGGCCTTCCTCCAGGCAGTGGACCGCGCGCTGAACGCCGCGGCGGGCCAGCGTCCCCAGAGCATCGCCCAATGGCGGACGGAGCTGTTCGGAGGGAAGGTCCAGCCGCCGAAGCCCAAGGAGGACGAGGAGCGCAAGACCAAGATCTCGCCCCTGGTTTGGGGCGGCGCCGGCGTGGCGGCCGCGGTGGCCGCGGGGGTGTTCCTGCTGGGCGATCCCACGGTCCGCAACATCGAGCGCCAGGCCGACCTCGCCTACGCGGACGCCGAGAAGGCGGCCGATCTGGCCAAGACCGCCGCCGACGGCGCAGAAGCCGCCGGCCGGGACGGCCTAGCGATCTATGACGCCGGCATGGCGAAGGCCAAGGAAGGCAGCGACCGCTTCAACCAGGCCCAGACCGTCGGCGACGAGCGCATCTATCACGACCGCAACAGCGGAGACCCGGCCTATGGCGACACCTATCGCCGCTTGAACCTGAACAACGGCTCCCAGGTCACCTGGTGGTGCCACCGCAAGGGTTCGGACGTCGTTCCCGACAGCGACTACAGCAAGTACGACTATCCGGACTTCACGCTCGACGGCCAGGCGGGCTGGGGGTGCGGCATCGGCCACACCCATGTGATCCATCACGAGTTCACCGAGGCCAAGAACCCCTGGCGGGTCACAGGCTCCGACTACTTCTACAATGGCGAGGTGGATCCCGCCGCCGAGCACCCGACCGGCCTCGGCCAGATCGTCACCGGCGATCACAACCTGACCGGCCGGTTCGCCGTCCGCGCCGCCAACTACGACGCCGTGGGTGTGGTCTATCGCGACAATCACCCGATCGGGCGGGGCCGCTACTTCCTTGCATTGAGCGCGCCGGGTACGGTCGACGCGTCCACCGCCGAGGAGCTGACCGACGGCAAGGTCGTCTTCCGCGGCAAGTCGTCGGGCGATCGACGGCTCGGCCAGTTCTTCTTCCCGCAGGGCCAGGTCTTCGGCGTCGAGGTCAAGGGTGGCGCCGGGATGGGCAAGGCGAACGCGGAAGACGGTTCCGTCTTCTACGGCGCAGGCGCCGGAAAGGGCGCGATCTGGGGCCGGCTCGAGACGTCCGCGGGCGTCTATAAGGGACAGGTCGACAATCTGAAGCCGGAAGGTTGCGGCGTCTGGGACCGCGGCGGCCACAAGGAGGCGGGGTTCTACGCCAAGGGTGTCAAGCAGGAAGGCAAGGTCCCCGAAAGCTGCCGCGGCGCCCGTTACCAGGCGCCGTTCGATATCGAGGCCCTGGCCCGGATCGGCGAGCCCGGGGGCGACCGTTGATCCTGGTCCTGGCCAGCGCCGTGGTGCTGGCGGCGGCCGCGCCGCCGGAACCGGCTCCGGTCCACGGCCCGCCCGCTGCCGCGGCGCCCGCCAGTCATGGTCCGCCCCTAGCCGGGGCGCCGCCCGTGGCGCGTCGCGGTCCTTGCGACAGCCTAGACGCCGCCGATATTCCGGCCTGCGCCGACCATGCCCGGCCCGTGACGCCGGCCCCGGCCTCACAGCCACGGCCCGAACCCAAGGCGAAGCCGGAAGCCCTGGCCCCCCAGAAGGCTGCGCCGGTGGCCGCCGCCAAGCCGAAGACCACGCCCGGACCACCGCCAAGGCCTGTCCCACCACCCTCGGCCCTTGCGATCGCCTTGGGCGCGATCGAGCGCAACCCCATCGCCGTCGGCGCCGGCGGGGGCGCCCTGGTGCTGCTGGCCGCCCTGGGAGGGTGGGCCCTCATCGGGCGACGCTCTCCGGCCGCCCCGAACCTCGGCAAGCCGTCGGCCAGCACGCCGACGCCGTTCCGCCGCGACCTGGTCCTGATCGACGCCGAGGGCCAGGGCCGTCGCCTGCCCGGCCCCTCGCTGACTCCGCTCGCCTGGGCGGGCGCTCATGCGAAGGACGACCTGCCGCTGGACGGCGACGGTGTCGCGCCTCGTCACGTCCAGTTCTGGGTGAGCGAGGGGCGGCTTATGCTGCGAAAAGCCGCCGACGCACCGGTGTTCCTGAACGACCGGCTACTGAAGGACACGACGGCCGAGGTGGTCAGCACTGGCGATCGCCTGCAACTCGGCCGCGCGGGATTCACGATATTGATCGACTGAGTGGATGGAGGGGGTGAGGTGATGAGATTTCGAGACCATCTGGCGGCGGCGGCCTTCGCCGCATCCCTGGTCCTGGCGGGGCCGGCCCCGGCCCAGGCGCCGGGCCAGGCCAATTTCTCCGCGCTGTTCCCCAGTATCGTACGGGTCGTGGGCCTGACCCAGGACGGGGTGTCGTTCGGCTCCGGCGTGGTGGTCGGCAAGACCGATTCCGGCAGCTACGTCGTCACAAACTACCACGTGATCGCCGACGCCGACGCCAGCCAGATCCGCATCGTCGCGCCCAAGGGCGACCGCCAGGGCGGCGGCGGCGGAGAGGCGGTGGTGTCGCCGGCCCGGTTTGTCAGCGGCGACAGCGCCACCGACATCGCCGTGCTCTACGTGGCGAACTTCTTCGCCTCGCCGGTGCCCCTGGCGGTCGGACCGGTGACCGAGAACCTGCCCGTGCGCGCCATCGGCTATCCGGGCACCGACATCGATCAGTGGCAGGTGGTGAAATCCACCCCCACCATGACCGACGGTATCGTCTCGACCACCCAGACCGCGCCCTGGCGGCCCGGCCTGCCGGCGGTGGGTCAGATCCAGCACACGGCGGCCCTCAACCACGGCATGAGCGGCGGGCCGCTGATGGACCTCTGCGGCCGGGTGATCGCCATCGACACTGCGTTCTGGAGCGGCGCGCGCAGCGTGAACCTGTCGCTCTCGGCCGCGGACATCACCCCCTATCTCCAGCGCCAGAACATTGCCTACGTCTCCACCCGCGACGCCTGTGATCCGGCCGCCGCCGCGGCGGCGGCGGCCAAGGCGGATCAATCGGCCAAGGACAAGGCGGCGAAGGACAAGGCGGCGGCCGACGCGAAGTCGCAGACCCAGCTGATGCAGGCCGCTGGCGCGGCGATCGCGGTCGTGGCCGCCGGCCTCCTGGCCTTCTTCCTGCTGCGCCGGCGCGGCGCGGGCGCGGCGACGGGCGCCGGTGCGAGCACGTCCTCCGGCGCGCGCGGTCCGGCGGCGGCTGGGCCGCCGCATGGCGTCGTCTTCCGCGGCGTGGCCGAGGCGTCGGGAAAGAGCCTCATCGTCCGCCAGGACGACTTGGCCGGCCAGATCGGATTCGAGGTCGGCCGCGGCGCGGGCTTCGGCTCGCCCGGGACCTCGCGCCGCCACGCGCGCATCCTGTGGGTCCCCGGCCAGGGCTTCGTCCTGCGCGACCTCGGCTCCACGGGCGGAACCCGCGTCAATGGCCGCGAGATCAAGGGGGCAGGCGATCAGCCGATCAATCTGGGCGACGTCGTCGAGTTTGGCGCGCCCGACGCCGCCACCAACCACACCTATGTCTGTCTCTTCTACACATCTGACGCTGCCGACGATACCCAGCGTGTACACCCCGCTGCTCGCCGT
>CAMFIW010000464.1 GCA_945952355.1 uncultured Phenylobacterium sp.
GATCAGCACCAGGGCCCCGCCCAGGACCAGCGGCAGCCAGGCGCCTTGCGGAATCTTCAGCAGGTTGGAGGAGATGAAGGTCAGGTCCAGCAGCCCGAAGCCCGAGGCCGCCAGCACCGCCTGCCAGGTCGGCCGCTTCCAGGTGTATTTCACGATCACGAAGAACAGCAGGGTGTCGACGAACATCGCCCCGGTCACCGCGATCCCATAGGCCGCCGAAAGGTTGTGCGAGGTCTGGAAGGTGAACAGCAGGATCAGCACGCCGACCATCAGGAAGGTGTTCACCTGCGGCACGAAGATCTGGCCGGCCTGGGTCTCGGAGGTCCGGCGGATGTCGATGCGGGGGAACAGGCCGAGCTGCACCGCTTGCTGGGTCATGGAGAAGGCCCCGGTGATCACCGCCTGGCTGGCGATCACGGTGGCGGTCATGGCGAGCACCAGAACCGGCCAATAGATGGCGTGGGGGATCATCTCGAAGAACGGATTGGTCCGCGCGTGCGGGTGAGCAAGCACCGTCGCGCCCTGGCCAAGATAGTTCAGCAACAGGGCGGGCAGGGCCAGGAAAAGCCAGGCCGCCCGGATCGGCCCCTTCCCGAAATGGCCCATGTCCGCGTACAGCGCCTCGGCCCCGGTCACGGCCAGGAACACGCTGCCCAGGATGATGAAGCCCAGCAGGCCGTTATCCAGCAGGAAAATGACCCCGTAGTGGGGCAGCAGGCCCCGGAAGATCATCGGATTGTCGATGATGTGGTAGAGGCCGAGCCCGGCCAGCACGAGAAACCAGAGCGCCATCACCGGCCCGAAAGCCTTGGCCACGCTGGCCGTGCCGCGCGCCTGGACGACGAACAGCGCCACCAGGATGGCCGCCGAGATCGCCACGACCTCCGACTGGTTCAGCATCTTGCCAAGGCCCGGCGCGTCGCGCACGCCCTCGACCGCCGACAACACCGAGACCGCCGGCGTGATGATCCCGTCTCCGTAGAACAGGGCCGCGCCGACAACCCCCAGGAAGAATACCGTGGCGGACCTGCGCCCAAGCGAGCGCTGCGCGAGCGCCATGAGCGCGAGCGTCCCGCCCTCGCCCTTGTTGTCCGCGCGCATCAGGAAGACGACGTACTTGATGGTGACGATCAGGACGAGCGCCCAGGTCACCAGCGAGATGACGCCCAGCACGGAAAGGTCGCTGGACACCGTGGCCTTGGAGTGGGCCAGGGCCTCGCGCATGGCGTAGAGCGGGCTCGTGCCGATGTCGCCGAACACCACGCCCATGGCGCCCAGCGCCAGGGCCGCGAAGCTCTCCTTGTTCGGGGAGTGATGCGACTCCTCGGCCGCCACGGGGGCGACGCTGGCCGGATCAGCCATCCAATGTCTCCGGGAACTGCTTTATCGTTCCCCTGGGCGGCCCGATGCCGTCAAGAGCGCGGCGCGATACACCCTTTCCAGACGCGGTTCAATCGCAGCTTCGCCGCGACGTTCGGTCGCCCGGTATGCCGCGGCGCCTCTGCTTTGACCATTGAACGCCGCGCCAGGACGCCTAGTTTCTTCAACCCATGGCCGACAGCCAGAAATTCGCCGTGGCGGCGCACGCGCTCGCCTATCTCGCCCACAGGGAGGCGATGACGCCGGAGGCCGCCGTCTCCAGCGTGGAATTGGCCGCGTCCATCGCCACCCATCCGGTGGTCATCCGCAGGGTGACCGGCATGCTGGCCCAGGCCGGCCTGGTCGCCACCCGGGCCGGCGCCCGCGGCGGCGCCTGGCTCACCCGGCCGGCCGACGCCATCCGCCTCGACGAGGTCCTGCGCGCCGTCGACGGCGGCCCGCACATCGGCGTCACGCCGTCCGGCGCCACCGGCTGCCCCGTCGGCGAGAAGATTCCCGGCGCCGTCTGCTCGGTGATCCGCGCGGCCGACGCCGCGGCGGCCCAGCGCCTCTCCACCATCACCGTCGCCGACCTGCTTTCCGGCGGCGCCGCCGTATCCTGAGCTTGCGCGCGAGGGCGCCAGAGGCCACATCAGCCAGATGTTCATCCAGACCGAAGCCACGCCGAACCCCGAGGTCCTGAAGTTCATCCCCGGCCGCGAGGTCCTGGGGGAGGGCACGCGCGACTTCCGCTCGCCCGACGAGGCCGCCGTCTCGGCCCTGGCCGCCGAGCTGTTCGAGATCGACGGCGTGACCCGCGTCTTCTTCGGCCCGGACTTCGTCACCGTCGGCAAGGACGTCCACCACGAGTGGCCGCACCTGAAGGCGCCGGTCCTGGCGGCGATCATGGACCACTTCACCTCTGGTCGGCCCTTGTTCGAGGACGCCGCCGTCGAGGCGACCGGACATGACGACGGGATCGTCTACGAGGGCGAGACCGCCCAGGTGGTCGCCGAGATCAAGGACCTGCTCGACACCCGCATCCGCCCGGCCGTGGCCCAGGACGGCGGCGACATCCTGTTCAACCGCTTCGAGCCCGACACCGGCGTCGTATGGCTGCACATGCGCGGCGCCTGTTCCGGCTGCCCCTCGTCCTCCGCCACCCTCAAGGCGGGCGTCGAGAACATGCTCAAGCACTACGTCCCCGAAGTCACCCGCGTCGAGCAGACGCTGTAGGGCATAAACGGTGAGGCCACTTTCCCTCTCCCGCGAGGGGAGAAGGGGATGATGGGCCCCGTGCTTCGCGCTCGCCCTATTCGATGAATGTCGGCTATGGCGTGCCGCCAATGATCACCCTCGCCCTCGACACCTGCCTCGCCGCCTGTTCCGCCGCCCTGCTGGACGGCGACCGGGTGCTGGCGCGCCGGGTCGAGCCGATGGCGCGCGGCCATCAGGAACGCCTCGCACCGCTGGTCGCCGAGGTGATGGCGCAGGCGGGGCTCGCCTTCGACCGCCTGGACCGGGTGGGCGTCACGGTCGGCCCCGGGTCCTTCACCGGCCTGCGGGTCGGTCTCGCCTTCGCCAAGGGCCTGGGCCAGGCCCTGTCGATCCCGGTCATCGGAGTGGGCGCGCTGGAAGCCCTCGCCGCACCCCTAGCCGCGGATCCCGCCACCGTCTTTGCGGCCCTCGAAGCCAAGCGCGGCCAGGTCTATCTCCAGGCCTTCCGGGGCGGCGCGGCCCTGATGGCCCCCGATGCGCTCGCCATCGAAACCGCCGCCGCGCGTCTGATCGAACTGGCCGGTCCCGGCCCGGCCATCCTGGTCGGCACGGGCGCCGTCCATCTGGGCGAGGCCCTGCCGGCCGCCCGCATCGTCGCCGCCGATCACGCCGAGCCGGAGGCCGTCGCCCGCCTGGCCGCCGCCAAGCCGCCCGTGCCCCCGCGGCCCCTCTATCTGCGCGCGCCCGACGCCAAGCTCCCGGGCGGCCGCGACCTGCCGGCCTCGCCGTGAACCTGCGCCCTGCCGCGGAGGCCGACCTGGAGGCTCTCGCCCGGGTCCATCGCGCCGCCTTCGATCCAGGCTGGGACGTCGAGGAGATCGCCGATCTCGGTTCCGGGCCCGGCGCCTTCGCCCTGATCGTCGAGGCCGATGGGCCGATCGGCATGATCCTCTGCCGCGCCATC
>CAMFIW010000465.1 GCA_945952355.1 uncultured Phenylobacterium sp.
CCACGTGCACCTCGATCGGCATGAAAGCGTGGTCGACGCCGCAGAGCTGGCGGCACTGTCCGTAGTAGACACCCACGCGATCGGCCTTGAACCAGGCTTCGTTCACGCGGCCCGGCCAGGCGTCGGTGCCGACGCCGAACGCGGGAATCGCGAAGGCGTGGATCACGTCGGCGCCGGTGATCAGGACGCGCACGGTCTTGTTGACCGGCACCACCAGCGGCTCGGTCGCCGCCAGGCGATAGGGCACGTTACGCTTCTTGGCCTCGTCCTCCGGCAGGAGGTTGGAGACGAACTCGCTGATCTTCTGGTCGGGATATTCGTAGCCCCAGTACCACTGGTAGCCCGTCGCTTTGACGGTCATGTAGGGCTTGGGCATGTCGTTGTACGCGAACAGCAGCTTGAAGCTGAAGATCGCGATGAACATCAGGATGAGGACCGGCACGATGGTCCAGACGACCTCGAGAGGCGTGTTGTGGCTCCACTTCGCCGGGACCGGGTTGGCGCGCTTGTTGTAGCGCACCACGATCCACACCAGCAGGCCCAGCACGAACAGGCTGATGAACGTGATGATCGGCAGCAGGATGCCGTTGTGGAAGAAGGCGGCCTGTTCGCGCAGCTCGGTGACCCCAGGCTGCAAGCCCACGCCCCCCGGAGTCGGCTGGCCGATCAATTCCTCGGCGAGGGCGGACCCTCCCCAAAGCGCCGTCATCGCGCCCGCGGCGGCTCCCGCCGCCAACGCCCGCATCCCTTGAAACCTCGACTTCATGTCCCCTCGGTCTGCTTGGCCGGCCGCGCCCCGCTTGAACAAAGCGATCGCCCCCGCCGACATATGGAGGATCGCGCCCAGCGGTCACACGCAAGGCTTGGCCCTTCGCGGGCGTGCATACGCGCTCCAAAACGGCTTGCCAAGGCGGTTGCGCCCCGTCGCGCGCCTTGGCTTGGGGCTATCTGCCGCACGAAAGCCCGTCGCGCGGCCCGCGGGGGCGGTTTGGGGTGACGCGGGTCGTCGAAGTCCCTATCTCTGAGCGGCTCGCCCGCACTGTCCGCAGGTCTATTAGAATGAACGCCATCGCTCCCGCCCCCTCGATCCTCGACGCCGCCGGCGTTTCGCCCGAACGGGCCCGCGAGATCCTGGGCGAGGCGCTCGCGGGCGCAGACGATGGCGAACTGTTCGTCGAACGCTCCGAGAGCGAATCGTTCCTCTACGACGACGGGCGGCTGAAATCGGCGGCGTACGATTCGTCGGAGGGCTTCGGCCTGCGTGTCGTGGCGGGCGAGACCGCCGGCTATTCCCATTCGAGCGAGGTCTCCGAGGCGGCGATCCGGCGCGCGGCCGCCTCCTCGGCGCTGGCCAAGCGCGGCTATGCGGGGTTCTCCGCCGAAGGCCCGCGCCACACCAACACCAAGCTTTACGGCGAAGACGACCCAACCGCTTCGCCGGCCTTCTCCGACAAGGTGGAATTGCTGCAGGAGATCGACGCCTGGTGCCGCAAACTCGATCCGCGGGTCGTGCAGGTGATGGCCTCGCTGAGCGGCGAACGGCGTACGGTGGAGATCTTGCGCGCCGACGGCCGTCTGATCCGCGACGTGCGTCCGCTTTCGCGCATCAATGTGCAGATCACGGTGGAGAAGGACGGGCGGCGAGAGAACGGCTTCACCGGCGCCGGCGGCCGCGCCGGCTTCGAGGCCTGGATCAGCGCCGAGAAGTGGCAGGCCCAGGCCGAGGAGGCCCTGCGCCAGGCCCTGGTCAACCTGGAGGCCGTCCCCTGCCCCGCCGGCGAGATGGACGTGGTGCTGGGGCCGGGCTGGAACGGCGTGCTGCTGCACGAGGCGGTCGGCCACGGACTGGAAGGCGACTTCAATCGCAAGGGCACCTCGGCCTTCGCCGGCCGGATCGGCGAGCGGGTGGCCGCGCCCGGCGTCACCGTGTTCGACGACGGCTCCCTGCCGGGCCGCCGCGGGTCGCTGAGCGTCGACGACGAGGGCACGCCCACCGAGCGCACGGTGCTGATCGAGGACGGCGTACTGGTCGGCTACATGCACGACCGGATGAGCGCGCGGCTGATGGGCATGCGGGCCGGCGGCAACGGCCGGCGCCAGTCCTACGCCCACATGCCGATGCCGCGAATGACCAACACGGCGATGGACAATGGAAACACGCCGCGCGCCGAGATGATCGAGGCGACCAGGCGTGGCCTCTACTGCGCCAATTTCGGCGGTGGCCAGGTGGACATCACCAACGGCAAGTTCGTGTTCCAGTGCACCGAGGCGTACCTGATCGAGGATGGCAAGATCACCACCCCGGTGAAGGGCGCCACCCTGATCGGCGACGGCCCCTCGGCGCTCACCCGCGTGACCATGATTGGCGACGACTTCGACTTCGACCCCGGCGTCGGCGTGTGCGGAAAGTCGGGCCAGAGCGTGCCTGTGGGCGTGGGCCAGCCGTCGCTGAAGATCACCGGCCTGACGGTCGGCTGCACCAGCGTCTAGTTCGAGTGGGCCGGCGGCGTCGAAGGCGCCGTCATCTATCTGCGACCTTCCCCGGCTAGGGGTGTGCGCCAGTTTGGTGAGGTGAGGCGTGACGCGTATGGATCGGCGCGGTTTCCTGATGGCGGCGGCGGGGGCGGCGAGCCTACCGCCGATCCTGGCCAAGGCGGCGGGCATCGATGCCGCCGTGCGCACCGGGACAATCAAGGACGTGGCCCACGTGGTGATCCTGACCCAGGAAAACCGGGGCTTCGACCACTATTTCGGCTCCATGGCCGGCGTGCGCGGATTCGGCGACCGGTTCCCGATTCCCTTGGCCGACCACCCGGCCGCCAAGAACCGTACGGTCTGGACCCAGGCCAACGGCCCCGGCGAAGGCCGACCGCCGGTGATCGCGCCCTTCCACCTGAACACCCGGCAGACCTTCGCCCACATGCGGGTCGAGGGCACGCCGCACCTGTGGCCCGACGCCCAGGCGGCCTGGAACGAGGGACGCATCGACACCTGGCCGGTCGCCAAGGGCGAACATGCCATGGGCCACTACGAGGGCCAGGACATCCCGTTCCAGTTCGCGCTCGCCAACGCCTTCACGCTCTGCGACGCCTATCACTGCTCGATCCAGAGCGGGACCAACCCGAACCGGCTGTACATCTGGACCGGGACCAATGACGGAGACGGGAAAGAAGGCGGTCCGGCGATCACCAATTCGCACGACCGCTTCGCCCAGGTCGGCGGCGCGCCCGATCCCTACCGCTGGACCACCTATGTTGAGCGCCTGCAGGCGGCGGGGATTTCCTGGCGCATCTACCAGGACATGGCGGACAATTTCACCGACAACCCGACCGCCGGGTTCAAGTCGTTCCGCGACTCCTATTTCAAGAAGGAGGGCTCGGACCCGCGCCTCGCCGCCGAGGGTCTGTCGACGTACAAGCTCGACGCGCTGAAGGCCGACGTGCTGGCCGGCAGGTTGCCGGCGGTCTCCTATGTCGTGGCGGGCCAGAAGCTGTCTCTTATACACATCTGACGCTGCCGACGATATGCAGTGTGTA
>CAMFIW010000466.1 GCA_945952355.1 uncultured Phenylobacterium sp.
GCCCTGGCGCGTGGCGCTGGTGGTCATCCTGGCCGACGGCCTGATCGAATGGGGGCTGAATCTCCCCCGGGACGCCTATGCCCATTGGTGGCGCGAGCGATCCTACGGCCTGACGAGCCGCGCTTTCCCGGGCTGGCTGGGCGAGGCCGCGCTCGATATGGCGATCACCACCTTGCTGGTGACCCTCTTGATGGCCTGCCTCTACGCCTTGATCCGGCGGGCGCCGAAGACCTGGTGGATCTGGAGTTCGGCCGTCGTGGCGGGCTTCATCGTGGTGGTGATGGTGCTGGCTCCGATCTTCATCGAGCCGCTGTTCAACAAATACCGCCCGGCGCCGCCCGGACCCGTGCGCGACGCCATCGTCGCCATGGCGAAGGCCAATGGCGTGCCCTCGGACAAGATCCTGATCTACGACGGCTCCAAACAGTCGAACCGATACACCGCCAACGTCGCGGGTCTTGGCGGAACGGCTCGGGTGGCGATGAGCGACGTCATGTTCAAGAAGGACGCCGACCTGGCCGAGGTGAAGGGTGTCGTCGGCCACGAAATGGGCCACTACGTCCATGCTCACGCCTTGTGGTTCGCCGCCTATGCCGCGGTGATGGCCCTGGCGGCGTTCTTCATCATCGATCGATCCTTCGCGACCGTGGCGCGACTCCTGGGCGCGACCGGCGTTCGCGGCCTTTCGGATCCTGCCGGCCTGCCTGTGATCGGGGTGATCCTGGCCGTCCTGGCGCTTGTCTCGACGCCGTTGCGCGTCTCGGTCAGCCGGATCGAGGAGGCCGACGCCGACCGCTTCTCGCTGGAGCACGTCAACGAGCCGGACGGGCTTGCCAAGGCCCTGGTGAAGACGATCGAGTACCGGGCGGCAACGCCCTCAGCCTTGGAAGAGACCCTATTCTATGACCACCCCTCGGTGGGCAGCCGGGTGCGCCGGGCCATGGAATGGAAGGCGACGCACCCCAAGCCGGGCGATTAGCGCTTTCGGACGAACACGGTCCCGGCGGAATAGCCGGCGCCGAACGAGCAGATCAGGCCGAGCTCGCCGGCGGCGAAATCGTCGTTGGCGCGATGGAAGGCGATAATCGAGCCGGCCGACGATGTGTTGGCGAACTCGTCGAGAATGATCACATTCTCGCCCGGCGCGGGCTCACGGCCCAACACCCGCTTGCCGATCATCTCGTTCATGTTGATGTTGGCCTGATGGAGCCACAGGCGCTTCAGGCCGGTCGGGTCGAGGCCGAGATCGCCGGCGTGGGTGACGATCATCTCGGAGACCATCGGCACCACTTCCTTGAAGACCTTGCGGCCCTCCTGGACGAAGAGTTTGTCGGCCGCGTCTATCCCTTCGGGCGCCGCACGGTTCAGGAAGCCGAAATTGTTGCGGATATTGTTCGAGAACACGGTCTTGAGCCGAGTGCCCAGGATGTCCCAGCCTGTGCCCGGCGCCGTGTCCTCGGCGCGCTCCACGATAGTGGCGGTGGCGACGTCGCCGAAGATGAAGTGGCTGTCGCGGTCGCGGAAGTTGAGGTGGCCGGAGGTGATCTCAGGATTGACCACGAGCACCGCGCGGGCCGAGCCCGAGGCGATGTAGTCGGCAGCGGTCTTGATCCCGAAGGTGGCGGACGAGCAGGCCACGTTCATGTCGAAGCCGAAACCGTCGATGCCCAGCGCCTGCTGAATCTCGATGGCCATGGCCGGATAGGCGCGCTGCATGTTGGAGGCCGCGCAGATCACCGCATCGATACGGCTGGCGTCCTTTCCCCAGGCGGCGATGGCTTGGCGCGCGGCGGCCACGCCGATCTCCGCCAGGATCGAGATTTCGTCGTTCGGCCGCTCGGGAATGATCGGGCGCATGACGGCCGGGTCGACCACGCCGGTCTTGTTCACCACGTAGCGTGACTTGATGCCCGAAGCCTTCTCGATGAACTCGACGGAGGAGGGGGTGAGCGCGGCTGTGGTCCCGGCGGCGATCGCTTCCGCATGCTCCGCGTTGAAGGCCTCCACATAGGCGTTGAAGCTCTCGACCAGCTCGGCGTTCGAGACGCTCTCGGACGGGGTGTAGAGGCCGGTGGCCGCGATGACGGCGTGATGCAAGGGGGTGCTCCGACGGTGCGCCCCTCTGGCGTCGGGGGCTTCGGCGGCAGTGATAGCACGCCCGGCGGCCCCGTCAGCGTTCATGTGGCCGCAGGACCACAGAAGCGGTTCCGACACAATATTTCCTTGTCCTGTCTCTGAACCGACCTTGTATCGCCGCGTTTGGAGCCGAAGCAGGACACGGCTGGGGAGCTGTTCACGAGTACGGAGTACAAGAACATGAAAACTCTCATCGCGCTTTCCACGGCAACCCTTCTCGCAACTGCCGCTATTCCTGCCATCGCCGACGCTCAGGACGCCAATACCGGAACCACCTACTACGGTACTATGGGCTATGCTGGATCGAGTGTGGGCGGCGTCGACCTCGGCGCCATCCAAGGCCGACTGGGCGCCCGTTTCGGCAAGTACTTCGGTGTCGAAGGCGAGCTCGCCGGCGGGGTGAAGAACGACAAGACCGACGTGGCCGGCGTTCCGGCCAAGGTCGACCTGCAGCACCAGGCCGCCGTCTATGGGGTCGGCTTCGTTCCGATCTCGCCCAATTTGGACCTGTTTGCTCGGGTGGGCTACGGCGACAACAAGATCAAGGCCTCGGTCCCGGGCGCCTCGGCTTCCGAGGACGGCAATTCCTGGAACTACGGCGCCGGCGCCCAATACACCTTCGACGGCAAGAATGGCGTGCGCGCGGACTACACCCGATATGACGTCCAGCACTCCAGCGCTAACGCCGATGTCTGGTCGCTCGCCTATGTGCGGAAGTTCTAGAGCCTGACCCTCGCCGGCGGCCAGTCGCGGACCGCGGACCTCCCCCCTCGCGCTCCGCCTGCACGTCTCGAAGCCCCCGAAACGAACGTGCGCCGCCGGCAAGCCCTCCCCCATGCATGGGGGAGGGCGCTTTTTCTCGTGGCAGGGAGCTTTTGACCGCCTCGAACGTTGCGGCGTGTGTGGGCGTCAGTCGGAACCGTCGAACTCATGATCAAGCTTGTGCCGTTCAAGCTCGTCTTCCGGGGCGAGCAGGTCTGGATCAATCCGGACCACGTCGTCTACGTGCAGAAGCGAGTGGGGATGACCAGCCAGGCCTGCATCCGCCTGGCTCACCAGGGCGATGCCGAGGATATCGTCGTCGACGGCGGGGTCGAGGAGGTGATCCGCAAGCTCACCGGCAAGGCCCCGGAGCCCACGGCCAAGCCTCAGCGCAGCTTCGCCCTCGACTCCGAGGCTATGCAGGCCTTGGAAGGCGCCGAGCCTCGTGTTCCGAGCTGAGCGCTTCATTCCCAGGCTCAAGCGCGATCCTCGACGCCTGATGGTTGAATCGCCGTCCTGAGCGGGCTTTGATCATCGCCGATTCCGTTCGGTCAAGGCCGGGCGCTCGGGGGGAGATTTGCATGACGCCGCCGCTGGGCCTGATCGAGGGCTATTACGGACAGCCCTGGAGCTGGGCG
>CAMFIW010000467.1 GCA_945952355.1 uncultured Phenylobacterium sp.
ACCGCCATGCCGGGTTTCAGCACCATCTGGCCGTCGGTCACGACCACCTCGCCGGGCTTCAGGCCGGAAGCGATCACCGCCGAGGCGTCCTGCCGCGCCGCCACCACGATCGGCCGGGCCGCGACATGGTGATCGGCGCCGACCACATAGGCGAACGGGCCCTTGGGACCTTGGTTCACCGCCGCGAGCGGGACGACCAAGGCGTTTGGTAGGCTCTGAACCTTCAGGCGCACATTGACGAACTGGCCGGGCCAGAAACTGCGATCGCCGTTCGAGAACTTGGCCTTCAACGCCACGGTGCCGCTGGCCGGATCGACGTGGTTGTCGGCGACGGAAAGTGCGCCGATTCCAAGACTTGCACCGGTTTCCTGGCTCAGTGCCTGAACCGCCAGCGGCGCCTTGAAGCCGTTCGAGGCCTCGGCAAGCCGGCTGAACTCGCCCTGCGGCACGGTGAAGGTCACCGCGATGGGCGTGATCTCGTTTATGGTCAGCAAGCCCGTCGCGTCGGTCGCGCTGACGAGATTTCCGGGATCGACCTGGCGAACGCCGATCCGCCCCGCGTATGGCGCCTTGATGTTGCAGTAGCCGAGATTGATCTGCGCCGTCTGGACCGATGCGCGGTCCATGGCCACGACGCCCTCGTACTGCTTGACTTGCGCAGCCTGGGTGTCGGCCGCCTGGCGGGCGATCCACCCCTGTCCTTCCAGCTTCTGGTCGCGGGCCAGGTTCAGCTTTGCGTCCTGCAACAGCGCCTCGTCGCGCGCCAGCGCGCCCTCGGCCTGGGCCAAGGCCGCGCGATAGGGGGCGGGATCGATCCGCGCCAGAACCGCGCCCGCCGGCACGTCGGCGCCTTCCTTGACCGGAACGTCCAGCAATCGACCGTTGACCTGGGCCTTGATGACGGCGCTGCGCCACGCCTGGGCGGAGCCGAGGGCGTCGATGGTCAGGGTCACGTCCTGCAGCGAGGCCTGGGCGGTGGTCACCGAAGCAGGACCTCCGCCGTGCAGCGTCTGCGCAGGCGCCTTGCGGTGCATCACGGCCCAGGCGCCGATTGCGATCAGGGGAAGGGCGATGGCCGCCGCACCCCAACGATATTTTCGAGGCGCCGACGCCATGCCCAGTCCGCTCAAGGGTTCGAGAAGGAGCCCGGTGCTGCGATCTGGCGTCGCATGGACCGGGCGTTCCTGGGCTCATAGGCGCGGGCTTTCACCCCGGTGTTTCACAGCATTGTCGCGGTGAGACATCCGCGTCAGGCTTGAGACACGAACGACACGAACCTGTCGGAATTCACCCGGTGCGTGTCTGCCGTCGCCAGAGGGCCGCGTACTCGCCGGCCTTGGACAGAAGGTCCGCGTGCGTCCCCCGCTCGACAATCCGGCCCCGGCGCAGGACCAGGATCTGGTCGGCGTCGACGATGGTCGAGAGGCGGTGGGCGATGACCAGGGTTGTGCGGCCGGCGCGCACCTTGCGCAGGGTCTGCTGGATCGCCTCCTCGGTTGGCCCGTCCAGCGCGCTCGTAGCCTCGTCGAGTATCAGCACGCGGGGATCGGCCAGCAGGGCGCGAGCGATGCCGACCCGCTGGCGCATGCCGCCGGAGAGCTTCACGCCCCGCTCGCCCACCAGGGTGGACAGGCCGTTGGGCAGGCTCTCGATGAACCCACCGAGCTCGGCCGCTTCTGCCGCCGCGCGCACCTCCTCCGGCGACGCCTCAGGCCGCGCGAAGGCGATGTTGGCGTAGAGGCTATCGTTGAACAGAGCGACGTCCTGCGGCACCAGGGCGATCGCGCGTCGCAAAGCCCGCTGGCGGATCAGGCGAAGGTCGACGCCGTCCAGCGTTACGCGCCCAGACTTGGGATCCAGCAGCCGCAGCGCCAGACGGATCGCCGTGGTCTTGCCGGCGCCGGACGGGCCGACGATCGCCGTGGTCGTGCCGGCCGGCGCCTCGAAACTGACGTCCTTGAGGCCCGTCGAGCGCGCGTCGTGCTGGAAGCTCACGGCCTCGAACGCCACCCGAGCGCCCTTACCGGAGGCGGGCGGCAGTTCCTGGGCGTCGGGGGCGTCGACGATGTCCGGCGCCACGCCGAGCAGGCCGACCATCTGCTCCATGTCGATGAAGGCTTGGCGGATCTCCCGGTAGTTGAACCCCAGCATGGCCAAGGGCGCATAGAGGCCGATCAGCAGGAACACCGCCGTGGTGATCTCGCCCACCCGCATGTGGCCCTGCATCACCTCCAGCCCCGCGAGCACGGTCATCAGGGCCAGGCCAATGTTGAGGATGGTCGACTGGACCGTGTTCAGCAGCGACAGGGACGTATTGGCCTGCACGGAGGCCTTCACATAGTCGCCCATCGCCTGACCGTAGGTCGCGACCGTCCGCGCCTCGGAGCCGAAGGTCTTGACCGTCTCGTAGTTGATCATGGCGTCGACCGACAGGCCGGCGGCCCGGCTGTCGGCCTCGTTGAGCTGGCGGCGGTGGCTGAGGCGCCAGTCGGTGATACGGAAGGTCGAGATCGTGTAGATCACGATGGTCGCAAAGGCCGTGGCTGCGAAGCGCCAGTCCAGCCTGGTCGCCATGACGATCATGGCAAGGACCAGCTCCACCGCCGTCGGGCCGAGATTGAACACCACGCTGCGGATCAGGAAGTCGGTGGAGCGCGAGCCCCGGTCGATGATCCGCGCCAGCGTCCCCGTCTGCTTGGACTGGTGGAAATCGAGGGACAGGCTGAGCGTATGGGCGAAGGTCTCCGTCGCGGCCTTGGCCATGGTGGCCTGGGACACCGAGGTGAACACCGCATCGCGGGCGTTGGGCGCAGCTGCGGCGATGGTCCTCAGGGCCGCAAAGCTCAGTGCGAGGCCGACGAAGCCCGCGCCAAGGCGCACGCCTTCCCCCGCGACCGGAGTCAGGGTGTTGATCGCATCGCCGAGCATGACGGGCGCCCAGACCCCGGCCAGCTTACCGGTGAAGACCAGCAGCAGAGCCGCCGGGATGCGCCAGGCCAGGCCAGGCGCTCCGGACCTCATCACCAGCCGGCCCAAATCGGCCATCGAGCGCCAGAAGTCGAAGCGGGTTGCGGGCGCCGCCACGGCCCCGGGCGTTCCGAAGCGCCTCACGGCGCCGGCGTCATGGTAGGTCACGGCTGGAGAGGCCTCCCGTCACCGCCGACTGGCGGATGACCACGGTCGTCTGGACTCCACCGCCCGACGTCATCCAGTCCACGCGCAGGCCGGCCGGAACCGGGACCGCGCGGAAAGGGCCGGTGGTCAGGGGGGCCGCCGGCCGTGCGTCGATCACGACGCTCGCGTCCACCTGGTCGCCGAACACCTTCAGGCTATGCCCGCCTGGCGAGACCGGGCCTGTCAGAGGCAGGGCGAAGCGACCTTCTTGGTCCGCGCGGCCCTCGCCGAGCTTGTGGCCGTCGATCCGCGCCGAGACGCTGGCGCCCGCCGGGCCGCGTCCGCTGACCACCGCCCCTCCGTCGCGATCGACGTCGAAAGCGGTGACTCCGTTCTGGGGCTCGCGCCCAAGGGTCC